>NZ_JBEYKR010000030.1:0-53070 GCF_040703535.1 Streptomyces sp. NPDC007346 | reverse complement strand
CTGGCACGGCACCTCGCGGCGTTGCCGAAACGCCCGAATCGCTCCGCGATGAGGACGTTCCAGCGCCTTGCGATGCACCGCACCAGACGCCGCGGCCTCTCCGGTCCTGATCCGCCGGACACGCCCTAGCCGCCTGACACGCTGCCGGCCGACCGGCCGGACCGCCGTCGGGCGCCCGGCGAGCACCCGTCGCACACCCGGCGAGCACTCGGCGTGCGCCCGGTGGATCTCCGTCGGGGGTGTCCGGCGAGCTTCCGCCGGGCAGTCCTGGGCGGAAGGACCTAGCACCAAAGACCTACGAGCAGATCACGCCCATCCGACGTTCGGGGGGCTTGAGAAAGATGGCGAAACGACCTAAAAGGGTGTCTCAAAAAGGCGTCCACCATATGATCGGCCCCTGGAGGGCGAACCGCACGGACGTAGGGTTGCCTCTGGAACCACCGGCTGGCCGGCGGTTCCGAACAGCCGCCCCAAGGGAGGTCCAGTTCAGTGACGAGCCAGGTCAGTAGCGCGGCGGAGACGGCCGATGAGGCCAACGACGCCGTCCTCGGGGGTCAGCGCGCCCCCCTGTCAGGAACGACGGGAACCACCGGCGGCGACGGGAAAGAGGTCCGCCGCCTGGACCGGGTGATCATCCGTTTCGCGGGTGACTCGGGTGACGGGATGCAGCTCACGGGGGACCGGTTCACCTCGGAGACGGCATCGTTCGGGAACGATCTCTCCACCCTGCCGAACTTCCCCGCCGAGATCCGGGCCCCCGCAGGCACCCTGCCAGGGGTTTCTTCCTTCCAGCTCCACTTTGCCGATCATGACATCCTCACCCCCGGCGACGCCCCCAACGTCCTGGTCGCGATGAACCCCGCCGCCCTGAAGGCGAACATCGACGACGTACCGCGCGGTGCCGAGATCATCGTGAACACCGACGAGTTCACCAAGCGGCCGATGGCGAAGGTGGGGTATGCGACCAGTCCGCTGGAGGACGGGTCGCTGGAGGCGTACAACGTCCACCCGGTGCCGCTGACGACGCTGACGATCGAGGCGCTGAAGGAGTTCGGGCTCTCCCGCAAGGAGGCCGAGCGGTCCAAGAACATGTTCGCGCTCGGGCTGCTGTCGTGGATGTACCACCGGCCGACCGAGGGGACGGAGACGTTCCTGCGGCAGAAGTTCGCGAAGAAGCCGCAGATCGCCGAGGCGAACGTGGCCGCCTTCCGGGCCGGGTGGAACTTCGGCGAGACGACCGAGGACTTCGCCGTCAGTTACGAGGTCGCCCCGGCCTCGCACGCGTTCCCCACCGGCACCTACCGCAACATCTCCGGGAACCTCGCCCTCTCCTACGGCCTGATCGCCGCCGGGCAGCTGGCGGACCTGCCGCTCTACCTGGGCTCGTACCCGATCACCCCGGCCTCGGACATCCTGCACGAGCTGAGCCGCCACAAGAACTTCGGCGTGCGCACCTTCCAGGCCGAGGACGAGATCGCCGGGATCGGGGCGGCGCTGGGCGCGGCGTTCGGCGGGGCGCTGGGCGTGACCACGACGTCGGGGCCGGGTGTGGCGCTGAAGTCGGAGACCATCGGGCTCGCGGTCTCCCTGGAGCTGCCGCTGCTGATCATCGACATCCAGCGCGGCGGGCCCTCCACCGGGCTGCCGACCAAGACCGAGCAGGCCGACCTGCTCCAGGCGATGTACGGGAGGAACGGGGAGGCCCCGGTGCCCATCGTGGCCCCGCAGACCCCGGCCGACTGCTTCGACGCCGCGATCGACGCCGCCCGTATCGCCCTGACGTACCGCACCCCGGTCTTCCTGCTCTCCGACGGCTATCTGGCCAACGGCTCCGAGCCGTGGCGCATCCCGGAGACCGACAGCCTGCCCGACCTCGCCACCCCCTTCGCCACCGGCCCGAACCACACCCGGGCCGACGGCACCGAGGTCTTCTGGCCCTACAAGCGCGACCCGCAGACCCTGGCCCGCCCCTGGGCGATCCCCGGCACCCCCGGCCTCGAACACCGCATCGGCGGGATCGAGAAGCAGGACGGCACCGGCAACATCTCCTACGACCCCGCCAACCACGACCTGATGGTCCGCACCCGCCAGGCGAAGGTCGACAACATCGCCGTCCCCGACCTGACCGTCGACGACCCCGCCGGGGCCGGCACGCTGGTGCTCGGCTGGGGCTCGACGTACGGGCCGATCACCGCCGCCGTACGCCGGCTGCGCGCCGCCGGAGTCCCCATCGCGCAGGCCCACCTCAGACACCTCAACCCCTTCCCGGCCAACCTCGGCGAGGTCCTGAAGGGTTACGACAAGGTCGTGGTCCCGGAGATGAACCTCGGTCAGCTCGCGATGCTGCTGCGGGCGAAGTACCTGGTGGACGCCCACAGCTACAACCAGGTCAACGGAATGCCGTTCAAGGCCGAGCAGCTCGCCACAGCTCTCAAGGAGGCCATCGATGCCTGACACCGGGGAACTGCTCCACAACGAACTGCTGCAACTGGTGCCCAAGGCCGAGGCGAAGCAGTCCATGAAGGACTTCAAGTCCGACCAGGAGGTGCGCTGGTGCCCCGGCTGCGGCGACTACGCCGTCCTGGCCGCGGTGCAGGGCTTCATGCCGGAGCTGGGCCTGGCCAAGGAGAACATCGCCTTCGTCTCCGGCATCGGCTGCTCCTCCCGCTTCCCGTACTACATGAACACCTACGGGATGCACTCCATCCACGGCCGCGCCCCCTCCATCGCCACCGGGCTCGCCACCTCCCGCCGCGACCTGTCGGTCTGGGTGGTCACCGGTGACGGCGACGCGCTCTCCATCGGCGGCAACCACCTCATCCACGCCCTGCGCCGCAACGTCAACCTGAAGATCCTGCTCTTCAACAACCGGATCTACGGGCTGACCAAGGGCCAGTACAGCCCCACCTCCGAGATCGGCAAGATCACCAAGTCGACGCCCATGGGTTCGCTCGACGCGCCCTTCAACCCGGTGTCGCTGGCGATCGGCGCGGAGGCGTCGTTCGTGGCACGCACGGTCGACTCCGACCGCAAGCACCTCACCAGCGTGCTGCGCGCGGCGGCCGAGCACCCGGGCACGGCGCTGGTGGAGATCTACCAGAACTGCAACATCTTCAACGACGGCGCCTTCGAGGTCCTCAAGGACAAGGAACAGGCCGCCGAGGCCGTCATCCGCCTCGAACACGGGCAGCCGATCCTCTTCGGCACGGAGAGCGCCAAGGGTGTCGTGCGGGACCCGGCCACCGGTGACCTGAAAGTCGTCGCCGTCACCGACGAGAACCGCTCCCAGGTCCTCGTCCACGACGCCCACGCCGCATCACCCACCACGGCCTTCGCGCTCTCCCGGCTCGCCGACGCCGACACCCTGCACCACACCCCCATCGGCGTGCTGCGCAGCATCGAGCGACCCGTCTACGACACCCTGATGTCCGACCAGGTGGACACCGCCGTCGAGCGCGACGGCAAGGGCGACCTCGGCGCACTCCTCGCCGGCGCCGACACCTGGACCGTCGTCGGCTGACACTCCACGGCGTGCCCGTCGACCGACACGGCCACGGCGTGCCGTCGGCCGACACGGCCACGGAGTTGCCGACACCGCCACGGAGTTGCGGCAGCGCCCCGGGGTCCGGGCCCGATCCCTCGATCAGGAGGATCAGGCCCGGACCTCGTCGTACGCCTCGCGCGCCGCCTGTACCGCCTCCAGCTGGCGTTCGGTCCAGCGGGCGAGCGCCCACACCTGCCGGGCGGCCTCGATGCCGAGCGGGGTGAGCGAGTAGTCCACCCGGGGCGGGATCACCGGCTTGGCGTCCCGGTGGACGAAGCCGTCACGCTCCAGCGTCTGGAGAGTCTGGGCCAGCATCTTCTCGCTGACCCCACCGATCGTGCGGCGCAGCTCGCTGAAGCGGTACGAGCGCTCCAGCAGGGCCGCCAGGACGAGCACACCCCAGCGGCTCGTCACATGCTCCAGCACCAGTCGTGACGGGCACATCTGCCGGTTGACGTCCGGGGCCGGTCCGAGGGGGCCCGCTCCCGTCGCCGCATCTCCTGCACTAACTCCCATGCCAGTACCTTACTTCAAAGTGGGTACTTTCTCTCAGTTAGTGTCAGGCATACGCTCGACCGGGAGACATCGAAGTACCTCCGAGGTACCCCCGAAGCACCCCGAAGCACTTCCGAGGTGCCCCCGGAGCGCACCCGCGTCACCCCGGGCCACCCCGGAAGCACCCACCAGAACACCCACCGAAACAGGAGCCCCCCATGAGCGTCGTCGTCACCGGAGCCACCGGAGAGCTCGGCCGCCTCGTCATCGACGCACTGCTGGCCACGGTCCCGGCCGGCGAGATCGCCGCGGTCGTCCGCAACAAGGAGAAGGCCGCCGCGCTCGGGGCCCGGGGCGTCGAGCTCCGTATCGCCGACTACGACCACCCCGAGACCCTCGCCGGGGCGTTCCGGGCCGGCGACCGGGTGCTGCTGATATCCGGCAGCGAGGTGGGCAGGCGGGTCGCACAGCACACCGCGCTCATCGAGGCGGCCAAGGCGGCGGGCGTGGCGCAGCTCGCGTACACCGGCATCCTGGGCGGACCGGACGCGGACTTCGTCCTGGCCGACGAGCACAAGGCCACCGAGCAGCTGATCCTCGCCTCGGGACTGCCGTACACGTTCCTGCGCAACGGCTGGTACACGGAGAACTACACCGCCAACCTCGCCCCCGTCCTGGAGCACGGCGCGGTCGTCGCCAACGCGGGCGAGGGCCGGATCGCCTCCGCCTCCCGGGCCGACTACGCCGCCGCCGCGGCGGCCGTGGTGACCGGTGAGGGCCACCTCGGCAAGGCCTACGAGCTGAGCGGCGACACCGCCTGGTCGCTCGCCGAGTACGCGACCCTGCTGTCCGAGGTGACCGGCAAGGAGATCGCGTACAAGGACGTCCCGGCCGCCGCGCACCAGGAGGTCCTGGTCGGTGCGGGCCTGCCCGAGGGGTTCGCCGCGATCCTCACCGACGTGGACGAGGCCATCGCGCGCGGGCGGCTCGCGGGAACGAGCGGCGACCTGGCCCGGCTGATCGGCCGCCCGACCACGCCGCTGACCACGACGGTACGCACGGCTCTCACTGCAGCCGGGGCGGCCTGAGCCGCCTGAGCCGCCTGAGCCGCCTGAGCCGCCTGGACCGCCTCCCCTGGCCGAGCGGCCTGAATCCCGGTCGCCCTTCACAGCGGCCCCTCCACAAGACCTCCCACCCCTGTCATGAGTGTTTCCCTGAGACGGCTATGACACGAGGCCCTTCCGGCGTTACCGTCATCCCTGTCGGCAGCCGCGTCGGCGCAGGTAGTCCGGGAGGGGCCCGTGAAGGGGAAGAACGAGCAGCGGGCCGGCCTGCTGTACGGAGTCGGCGCGTACGGGATGTGGGGCATCGTCCCCCTCTTCTGGCCGCTGCTGAAGCCGTCCGGGGCGATCGAGATCCTCGCCCACCGGATGGTCTGGTCACTGGCCGTCGTCGGGGTCGCCCTGCTCGTGATCCGGCGCTGGGCCTGGATCGGTGAACTGGCCCGCGATCCCCGCAAGCTGGGCCTCATCTCGGTGGCGGCGGCGACCATCACCGTCAACTGGGGCCTCTACATCTGGGCCGTCAACAACGGCCAGGTCGTCGAGGCCTCGCTCGGCTACTTCATCAACCCGCTGGTCACCATCGCCATGGGTGTCCTCCTGCTCGGCGAGCGGCTGCGGCCGGTCCAGTGGACCGCGGTCGCCACCGGCCTGGCCGCCGTACTCGTGCTGGCGATCGGGTACGGGCGGCCGCCGTGGATCTCGCTGGTCCTGGCGTTCTCCTTCGCCACGTACGGCCTGGTGAAGAAGAAGGTCGACATGGGCGGCCTGGAGTCGCTGGCCGCCGAGACCGCCGTCCTGTTCCTGCCCGCGCTCGGCTTCCTGCTCTGGCTGACGGCCACCGGCGCGTCGACCTTCACCGCCGGGGGCGCGGGCCACGGCGTGCTGCTCGCCGCGACGGGCATCGTCACGGCGGTCCCGCTGATCTGCTTCGGCGCGGCGGCGGTCCGGGTGCCGCTCTCCACGCTGGGGCTGCTCCAGTACCTGGCGCCGGTCTTCCAGTTCGTGCTGGGCATCCTCTACTTCCACGAGGAGATGCCGCCCGAGCGGTGGGCCGGCTTCGCGCTGGTCTGGCTGGCTCTCTCGCTCCTGACCTGGGACGCGCTGCGCAACGCCCGCCGCAACCGGGTCCGAGCGGCGAAGCTGCTGGCGACAGCGGCGGCGGCCCCCGCCACCGGCCCTTCTCCCGCCGGGCCCGAGCAGACCGCTGCGCCTGCACAGACCACCGGGCCCGCACAGGCCGCCGCGCCTGCACAGGCCGCCGCGCCTTCTCAGACCGCCGGCCCGGACAGCACCGCCCAGCAGAATCTCACCTAGCCGGCCTTGTCCCTCGGTCACGTTTCCCTGGTGGCCCCCGGGCCGGCCACCCCGGTTCCGTACGGGAGTGCCTGCGGCGGCCGTACGGAGCACCCGGCATGGTGGACGCGGTGCGATAAGGCTGATTGAGTGCCCGGATGGGGACTGTCCTGGGCGAGATGAGGAACGTGCGCTGGCACGAGTTGCAGCACGCGTACGGCTCCGCGTCCCAGGTCCCCGGCATGCTGTCGCGGATCGCCTGGGGTGACGGCCCGACCGCCGAGGACGCCCTGAGCGACCTGGCCCGGTGGATCGGCGCCCCGGCCGTCTTCGACGCGACCGTGGCCGCGGTGCCGTTCCTGTGGGAGCTGGCGGCGACGGAGACGGTCAAGGACCGGGCGGGCGTGCTGGACCTCCTCGCCACGATCCTCGCCGCCGGCCACGCCCAGCACCCGCGGTGGACGCGCGCAGCGCACGAGGCGGTGGCGGAGGGCCGCCCGACGACGGCCCGGCTGGCCACGGAGGCCTCGCCACAGGCGCAGTCCCAGTCACAGCCGGAGTCCCAGTCCAAGTCCCAGTCCCCGTCCCCGTCGCGGGGCGTACGGGCCGCCGCCACGCGGTTGCTCGCCGCGCTGGACGGGCACGCCTGCGCGGCCTGCCCGCCGCGAACACCGTAGAGGCACGGGGCCCGCCCGTCCCCCTTCACGTACGGCCCGGAAAGCCCCTCAGGCCCTCAGGCCCAAGCCCTCCAGACCCTCAGCCTTCCGAGCCCCGGCCTCCCCGGCCCTCAGGTCAGCTGCGCCACCACCCGGTCCACCACACCTTTCCAGTGCGTACGCCGCTCCTCCCGCTCCTCCGCGCTCGCCAGCCGCTCCTGGTGGAAGCGGAGTACGGCCCGGTCCTCGGAGCTGCCGGGCGCCACGGCGACCTGGATCGTGGTCGTGCCGTGGGTGAGGCGGACGCGGTCCCCCGGGCGGTAGCTGCGGATCTCGCCCCTGGTTCCGTCCGCCGTACGGTACGAAGCGCCCTTCTCCGTCGGGAGCGGCCCCTCGACGCCGAGCCAGAGGGCGACGCCTTCCGGTCCGGTGATGAACTCCCACACGGTCCGGGGCGGTTGCTGGATCGTCCGGGAGACACCGATCTCCCAGCCCGCGTCCTGAGTGAGTCCGACAGGCATGGCTAAGGCCCCTTCGATCACAGAGTCGTCAGTCTTAAGTCGTCATCAGACGCCGTCAGTCGCCGTCAGCAGTGGTCAGCCGGGCGCGGTGGGCCCGGACCTTGTGGCGGTTGCCGCACCGTTCCATCGAGCACCAGCGCCGCCTGCCGGGCCGGGAGGTGTCGACGAACAGCAGGCGGCAGTTGTCGGCGCCGCACGTACGGACCCGGTGGGAGTACGCCCCCGTGAACAGGTCGACGGCATCACGCGCGACGGTGGAGAGCAGCCCGGTCCCGGTCGCCCCCGCCGCCCACTCCCGCGCCCCCTCCACGGTCAGCCGGGCAGTAAGAGGCGGGTGCGCCGCCGCGTCGTTCACGGTGGCGAGGTCGTCCGCACCGGGCGGTCGCGCGGACACGTGGGCCTCCGCCAGCCGCCAGAGCGCGTCGCGCAGACGACGGGCGGCCGGCACCTCGGCCGGACTCACGGTGAGGTCGAGCCCGCCGGGCAGCCGGCTCTCCCCCGCCCAGCGCACCAGGTCCTCGGGTCCGTGCAGCACCTCGAAGTACGCGAGGCGCCCGGGTCCACCGGTCGGCAGGAGCTCCAGACACAGAGCGCCCGGGTCGAACCGGAACGAGCTGCCATCCGGGTGGACCAGCAGCATCCCCGACGGCTCGGGCCGCCCCGGCCCCGCTCGCGGCGTGTTCATTGCGCTCGCACTCATGTAACCACTATAAACGGTTTCCATGACACGCACACTGTCCTGGAAGCTCGTCATCGACAGCTCCGACCCGCACGCGCAGGCCGGGTTCTGGGCCGAGGCCCTGGGCTATCCGGTCGAGGACAACAGCGCCCTGGTCGAGCAGTTGCTCGCCGCCGGAGCTGTCCCGGAGGCCATCACCACCCACGCCCACGGACGCCGCGCCTGGCGCGATCTCGCGGCGGTACGGCACCCGGACGACCCGTACGAGGAGAGAAGCGGTACGGGGCTGGGGCGGCGGCTGCTGTTCCAGCGGGTACCGGAGCCGAAGACGGTGAAGAACCGCCTCCACATCGACGTCCACACGGACCCCGGCGAGCGCGACGCCCAGGCGGAACGGCTGGTGGCACTGGGCGCGCGCATCCTGCACGCGGTCGACGAACCGGGCGGCAGCTGGCTCGTACTCGCAGATCCTGAGGGCAACGAGTTCTGCGTGCACTAATGGGTCACGCGTGAGCCTTAAAGGACTGCCGTCCACCCTTCAACCAGGAGAAGGCCCTGCGCTTCCACCCTCTACACGGACGTACTGGGCTTCGTGAAGAAGTACGACGTGCCGATGGGCGGCGAGGACCGCCGGCTGACCGTGGTCTCACCGGAGGGCCCCGAGGGCACGGATAGGCGAAACCGACCGAACCGCTACCGAGGACCGGCCAGCGGCTTCTGGAACCAGGCGACATCCCAGAACCGGTCGAACTTGCGCCCGACCTCCCGGTACACGCCCACAGGCTGGAAGCCGAAGCGCAGGTGAAGCCGTTCCGACGCCTCGTTGGGCAGCGTCACCCCGGCCAGGGCCTGGTGCACGTCCTCCTGCGCCAGCACCTCGAACAGGGAGGCGTACAAGAGGCTGCCGACGCCGCGCCCCGCGTGCTGGGGCGCGAGATAGACGCTGGTCTCGACAGACGTCGCGTACGCCGGCTTGGGGCGGAAGGCGCTGCTGGTCGCGTACCCCAGGAGCTCTCCGCCCTCCTCGGCCACGAGCAGCCGGTGGGGGCCGTGGTCAGGGTGGGCGGCCAGCCAGGTGCGGCGCCGCTCGACCGTCGTCGGTTCGACGTCGAACGTGACCGGCGTCCCGGTGACGTAGTGGTTGTAGATCCGCACCAGCTCCGCGAGATCACCCTCGCCCCCGGGCCGTGTCCGTAGCCGCGTCTCCATCTGCCCCTGTCTCCACGTCGGCCCCCGGCCCTCGGGCCCAGGATCCCGATCACGACCCTGATCCCGATCCCGATCCCGATCCCGATCCCGAGTGATCATCGGGCGAAGCTATCCGGAGGACGTTACGCCGGTGTTGCCTCCCCCTCGTCCCCGGCCCCGCCCCCGGCCTCATCGCCGCTCCCGCCCCCGCTCCTGCCTCGACGCTCGTCCCCTCCCCCTCCCCCTCCTCGCTCCCGCTCGACCTCCTCCCGCATCCGCTCCGCCATCAGGTCCGCGAGCGGATCGGTCACGTCCCAAGAGTGCGGGGCGGCGTGCCGGTCGAACAGGACGCACACCTCCCGCTCGTCGGTGGCCAGGGTGCGCATGACGGCGGGGCACGGGGGCAGTTCGGCGAACCGGAACTTGCGGCGCCCGTCGGCATCGACCCAGAACATCCACAGGTCCCGCGTCGCGGACATCTCGCCTGCCCAGAGCTGCGCGGCGTGCTCGGTCGCCTCGTCGTGCTCGCCCAGCTCGCACAACAGCATGTCGTCCAGCTCGGGCAGGTCGGTCACGCCCGGCCCATCAAGCGCGCCGGGTACGCCGGGCACGCCGGGTGCACCAGACACGCCGGGCACTCCCGGCGCCGGGCCGGGCTCGGCGTTCATGGCGGTGAGCACGACGAGCATGCCCATCTCGGGGACTTCCGCGAAGGCGGTGCACTGCAACACGTCGATCAATCCTCGGTGGTGGGGACGGGATGTTCTCCGGCTATCGGCCCAGCGGCCGCACGACGAGCCCGTACCAGGCCAGGGCGTCCCGGGCGACGAACTCGTACGGCAGCCCGTCCGCGAGCCGCAGCAGCGCGTAGTCGTGCTCCCGGAAGCCGTCGGCCCAGGCCCGGAGTTCGGCCGGTGCGTCGCGCCGGGCGGGCTCCGGGCCACCGGTGACCGGGTGCAGGGCGTGGACCGGCGCCCAGGAGGCGGCGTAGGGGTCGGGGTCGAGCGCGTCCGCGAGCCGCCGCGCCTGCCGCCGCAGCCACCGGAGCGCGAGCCGCCGGGTCGGGGTGACGACCCTGCCGAGCCGTACGGACCTGGCCGCGTCGCCCGCGCTGCTCTCGGCGGCGTACCAACGGGGGTGCGTCAGGGCGGGGTTCACAGCACCTCTCCCCGGCTGCGGGCGTTGAGACGGGCGGTACGGGCGCGGAGCTGCTCTATGAGAAGAGCAGGGCGTACGTAGCGGGGCTCGACCTCCCACGCGGTGCCGCCGCCCACGGGCCGCAGCGACCAGTAGAAGCCGGCGACCCCACGGAACTCCCCCACCCGGTCACCACGACTGGTGTCCACCAGAAGGGTGCCGGGGTCGGGGACGCGCGGACACCGCCCAGGATTCGGGCACACGTTCTCGCCGTACACCGTTCGCTCCTCTCTGTAGCCATATGACTACCGGGGCGATTCAGCGTGGCCTAGAGTTCAAATGTCTTCAACATGGCCGTAGGGGAGGGCACGTTGGTAAACCGCAAGGAGTTAAATCCCGAGGCAAGCCCGCAGGCTGCGTACGGTGCGCGTCTGCGCACGGTACGGGAGTCGCGCGGCTGGACGCAGGACGAGCTGGGGGACATGGCCGGCTGCACCGGCAGGCATATCTCGGCAATGGAAACTGGTCGTAAGTCTGCAACCCTGCCGTTCTCGCGAAGGGCCGATCAGATCTTCGGTCTTGTCGGCAGTCCCGAGTCCTTCGAGCGCGAGTGGCGGGCGATCAAGCAGGGCAGCCTGCTGGCAGGCTTTCCGGAATTCCTCGGCCTGGAGCGGCGGGCGGCGGAGATCCGGCTGTACGAGGTCGGTGTCATCCCGGGTCTGCTCCAGACCCCGGAGTACGCGACGGTCCTCGCGGAGAGCGTCGTCCGGCGCGGGGTCATCACCCCCGAGCAGGCGCAGGAGCGAGTCGCGGTCACCGCGCAACGGCAGGCGGCAGTCTTCGGAGGCCGGGAAACGATGGTCTTCGCCATGGTGGACGAGAGCTGTCTGCGCCGTCCGGTCGGCGGGCCCGAGGTCATGAAGGCGCAGTTCGACCATCTCGTCGAGTTCGCCGCACTGCCCAACACGATCCTTCAGGTGGTCCCGTTCGAGTTGGGAGAGCGCCGCCCGTTCAGCCTGCCGGTCACCATCCTGACGATGGTGGACCGCTCGATCATGTCGTACGCCGAATCCGCACAACAGGGCTATGTGGAACGGGAAACCACCGGTGTGCTGCCCCTGCTCTCGGCCTACCATCAGATGCAGGCGGTAGCCCCCTCGCAGGCGGCCTCCGTTGACATCGTCAAGCAGTTGCGAAAGGGCATCCCGTGACAACCGAAACCCCCCGCTGGTTCACGTCCTCGTACAGCGAGAACGGCGGCCAGTGCGTCGAAGTCGCCACCAACCTCGCCGCCCCGCACGGCATCGTCCCCGTCCGCGACTCCAAGAACGACACCACCGGCCCGGTCCTCACCGTCCCCGCCGCCGCGTTCACGACGTTCGTCGCGGGCGTCCGAGCCGGCGAGCTCGACGCGGTCTGACGGACTGACAGGCCTGACAGGCCCAAGGGAGAGTCTCCGGTTTCCGCAAGGGGAAGCCGGAGACTCTTGCCTGGCTGGGAACAGTAGGAGGTGGATGCGGTGCCCAAGACCTTGGGAGACATGTTCGAAGACTTCAGGCGGGAGGCATTCCGGCTGGAGACCCTGGACGATTACGGCCGTTCGGGCAATGTGGATGCGTACCGGCTGTTCCTCTCCGGCGAGCCCAGGCCGGAGGGCTACAACGAGGACTGGCGCGACGAGGTACGCGGACACGTCGAGGCCGGTCGGCGGGTGTACCGCGTACACGTGGTCACGCGCCCGCTCACGCCCTATCTGCGGTACGAGTTGAGCTGGGGCTACACCACGAACAGCACGGCCGGTGAGGAGTTCTTCATCCTCGACGTGACCGGGCGCCCCAGCCCGCTCAGCGGCGTAGGAGACTTCTGGCTGTTCGACTCGCTCGCGGCGGCGCCCATGTACTACACGCCCGACGGCGAGTTCGTCGGGGCCGACGTGCTCCCCGATGACCGGGCCGCCGAGTACGCCGCCTACAGGGACACAGCGTTGGCGCACGCCGTACCGTTCGCGGACTGGTGGGCAACGTACGGCGACTGACCCGCGACGACCCCGACCATGACCATGACCATGACGACGCGTTCACCGCCTCGGTCGTGGGTACCTGTGCCCTTGGAACCGACCATCCACAAAGGGCACCCCGTGACGACGATCGAGACCGAATCCATGGCCCCTCACTGGCTAACCTCCTCGTTCAGCGAGAATGGCGGTCAGTGCGTGGAAGTCGCCACCAACCTCGCCACCCCGCACGGCGTGGTCCCCGTCCACGACTCCAAGCACGACACCACCGGCCCAGTACTCACCGTTCCGGCCGTCGCATTCACCGCCTTCGTCGCGGGTGTCGGCGCGGGGGAGTTCGAGACGTCCTGACCGACCGGCAGACCGGACCTCTCAGGTGCGGAGCAGGCCGGTCTACCCGACAACGCGAATATCCGCGTCCTGCGATGGACGTGCCCTGCGGCGCCCCTCTAGCGTCGTCGTCAGCAGGGACCGGCCCTGCACGGAAGAGGGGGCACTATGGCGCGAGATGACCTGTACCGTCTTACCGGCCATAACGGCGGGCCCGATTGCGACGACAACGACTGCCCGAACCTGTACGTGGACAGGACGGATGGCGGGATCATTGTGCAGGGGGACCAGTGCTCCGCGTTCCAGCCTCCGGACGGCGAGGCACTGGTGAAAATTCCCGAACACGTCCTCAGGGAGGCTGTCCGTGCTCTTGGATGGTGATGCTTGGCGCAGGTTCTTCGATGACTTCGAACGAGAGGCGTGGCGGTTCGAGGCGCAGCCCACCTACACCATGCCCCGGGAACAGGAGAACGTAGCCCGGTTCCTGAAGGGTGCGGAGAAGCCCGTCGGCCACAACTCTGCGTGGCACGAAAAGGTCCGGGCGTTCAAGGACGCAGGACGCAGCGTAGGGCGCGTACGGGTGGTGCGTCGGCCCCTCACCGACTATCAGCGCTACCAGTTCGCCTGGGGCATTCCGGGAAACATCGCAGCCGGTGAGGACATCCGCATACTGGATGTGACACACGGCGACTTCGGGCTGCCGCTCACGGGCCGCGACTGGTGGATGTTCGACGAGACGCGCATCGCTCACCTCAACTTCCGCCCGGACGGTACACAGATCAACCGCGAGGTCCACGAGGGCGACCCCGCCCCCTATCGGGAATGGAAGCGGATCGCCCTGACCCGGGCCGTCCCCTTCGGGGAGTACGTGAAGGGCCTTGACCTTCCAACCTGAGCAGCTGAGCCGGTCCAAGACGGTTCTGGCCACGTCGCTCCGAGAACTACGCAAGCGAGTCGGACTCTCCCAGGTCCGGCTCGCTCAGCGCTGCAACATGTCCCAGACGAAACTCAGCAACATCGAGACCGGTCGGGTCGGCCCGAGCCTGGTCGATGTGGAGCTGATCCTGAAGGTTCTGAAGGCTTCACCGGCGGAAGCGGCCGAGGTGATGTCGCTCGCTCGGCTCGCCAATACCGAGTGGGAAAGCAAACGGGCGTCTTGGCGAAAAGGCGTGGAGAAGCGGCAAGCAGAACTGGCCGGCCTGGAGTCCGAAGCCACGGTACTCCGCTACTTCCTGCCCGCTATGGTGACCGGACTCCTCGCCACACCCGAGTACGTGAAGGCCAGCCTCAGCGGATCACCGGGCGACAAGACCGTGACGATCGCCAGAAAGCTGGAAAGGCAGGCCATCCTCTACGACACCACCAAGGCGTTCACCTTTCTGCTCACCGAGCAGGCCGTGCGATGGCCCGTACTCCAAGGGGCCGCCATGGCCGTCCAGGTCGACCGCTTGGTATCGCTGTCCCACCTGCCCAATGTGCGTATCGGTGTGCTTCCGCTCGGCTCGACCATCAGTCGTGGCCCTATGAACACGTTCACTGTCTACGACGAGCGCCTCGCCACGGCGGAAACCTTCACAGGCCGCATGGTATTTCAGGATTCCCGGGACATCACCGAGCACCTGAGTGTATTTGACGCTTACGGAAGCCAAGCCCTCTTCGACGAAGACGCAAGGCACCTCCTCACGGAATGGGCGATCGCCTTCCGTTCATGATCTTTACCCTGCAACGCGAATATCCGGCTGATCGACTGCGTGCCCGGTAAATCATTGCTGTGTCCCTGAACGGAAAGCGGAAGGACACACAGTGATCGACCTGTACGAACTCCCCATCGCGGGGGCCGAATTCTCGAAGGCCTGCGGCGGCAACACCCACCCCGACGGTGAGGCGTGCATGACGCTCGCGAAGATCGGGCCGGACGCGTGGGCCGTGGGCGACAGCAAGCGCCCGGGGGCCGCGCCGCTGCGGTTCACCACGGCGGAGCTGGACGCGGCGGGCATCGACCCCGCCCGCTTCGACCTCTCCGCCTGAGCAGCGGTGCACCACCACGGATACGCCTGGCTCGGGGAGAAGCGGACCTTCGACAAGGAGAGCATCCGCAGGCCCCCGGGCCAGGCCCCGACGCCGACCAGCGAACAGGAAGTGCATGAGCGGTACCGGGAAGCGGTGACCGTGTTCCGGGCCTGCGACGTACCGCCGATCCAGACGGCGCACTGGCTCATGAAACCGGCCTCGACGATCCGGGGGACCTGGGAGGAGCCGAAGGAAGCCGGCGCCTGGCTGGGGCTGCAACTCGCCGAGTTCGCCCCACGGTTCGCCTCCGCGCAGGACCGGGAGGCGAGCAGGCTGGTCCTCCTCGTCAGAGCCGCGGTCGAACGGCTCACGTGGGGCGGGGACGTGTCGCTCGGTCACTACCTGAAGGGCACGGTCTTCCACTCCGTCGCCCTGGTGACCTGCTCCCCCAACCGCGACGCACCCGAACTGCCCTGCCCCGCCCGGCAGTCCCGCTCATGAGGGGGCCGCGCACGGCGACTGAGGGCCGGGACGCGACCGACGCCGTCCTCAACGCCCCGGCCGACGCGTTCACCACCCTCGTCATGGGTAGCAAGGCCGGAGAGTTGCGGCACTGGTAGCCACAACTGGCCAGCTACGAAAGGGCACCCACGTGACGACCGAGACCGAGATCCCGCGCTGGTTCACGTCCTCGTACAGCGACAACGGCGGCGCGTGCGTCGAGGTCGCCACCAACCTCGCCGCCCCGCACGGCATCGTCCCCGTCCGCGACTCCAAGAACAACACCACCGGCCCGGTCCTCACCGTCCCCGCCGCCGCGTTCACGACGTTCGTCGCGGGCATCCGAGCGGGGGATCTCGGCACCGCCTGAGCGCCCGCTCGCCGCACCGACCATCATCATCGCTACCACCACCGAGAAGCCTCACCGGACGCACGCGGTGGGGCTTCTCCCCAGGGAGGCTGTTCGTGCGTCCGGACAGGAGTGGCCGAGACGGTGCCCCCGGCCCGTCCCGCTCGACAGGGCCGCGTGTGAAGGCCAGGGTGTCGTACGTGCCCCCGTGCGTACGGAAGGGCCGTGACCACCGGCCGCAATCGACGGAGGCCCTGATGCAGGTCGACCCGCTGCCCCACCTGGACGAGCACACGACCGTCATCGCCGCGGGGGCCGACGCCGTCTGGCGCGGTCTGTGCGCGGAGCTGGAGCGGTCCTTCTCACGGGCCCCCGCGGCCGCCTACGCGCGGCTGGTCGGGGCGGCCGACCCCAGGCAGTCCGGGCCGCGCCCGCTCGCCGAGGGGTCGGCGTTCCCCGGCTTCCGGGTCCTCGTCGCCTCTCCGGGGGAGCGGCTGACCCTCCAGGGCCGTCATCGCTTCTCCTCGTACCTGCTGATCTTCCGGCTCGAACCCGACGGCCCCGGCCGCACACGGCTGCGCGCCGAGAGCCGGGCCGCCTTCCCCGGCCGGGCCGGGGGCGCCTACCGGCGGCTCGTCTTCGGGACAGGTGGGCACGCGGTCGGCATGCGGCGTCTGCTCGCGGCGATCCGCCGTACGAGCGAGCGGCCGACCTGACTCAGCAGGCGCACCAGCCTCTCCCCGGCCCCCGGTCCCTCAGCCCTCAGCCCTCAGCCACCCTTCCCCCACTCCCGTACCGCCGTCGCCCCTACCCGATCCTCCCCTCGCGCGCAAGCGGCCGTCCGGGCCCTTCTAGGCTGTGGTCCATGCCCACGCCACCCGCATATGCCCTCGTCGCCACGGACCTGGACGGCACCCTTCTGCGCCCCGACGACACCGTCAGCGCCCGCTCCCGCGCCGCGCTCGCCCTCGCCGCCTCCACCGGGGCCCGGCACCTGATCGTCACCGGGCGGCCGGTGCCCGGGATACGGGCGCTGCTCGCGGACCTCGCGTACAGCGGGCTCGTCGTGTGCGGCCAGGGCACGCAGCTGTACGACGCCGACAGCGCGCGGCTGCTGCGCTCGGTCACCCTGGACCGGGAGGCCGCCGACACCGCGCTCGGCAAGATCGAGGCGGAGGTCGGGGCGGTGTTCGCGGCCGTGGACCAGGACGGGGTGGACGGCGTCACGCTGATCGAGAACGGCTACCGGATGCCCAACCCGACGCTCCCGGCCCTCCGCGTGGGCTCCCGGGACGCGCTGTGGGAGCGGCCGGTCATCAAGGTGCTGGTCCGCCACCCGGAGCTGGGCGACGACGCCCTGGCCGCCGCCGCACGCGGGGCTGTGGGCGATCTGGCGAGCGTCACCATGGCGGGGCCCGGCACGGTCGAGCTGGCTCCGTACGGGGTGGACAAGGGCACCGGGATCGCGGCGGCGGCCGAGCTGCTGGGGATCGGGCCCGAGCGGACCGTCGCGTTCGGGGACATGCCCAACGACCTGCCGATGTTCCGCCGCTCGGGCCACCGGGTGGCGATGGGCAACGCCCACCCGGAGCTGCGGGCGGCGGCCGACGAGGTGACGTCGACGAACGCGGAGGACGGGGTCGCGGCGGTGCTGGAGCGGCTGTTCGGCTGAGCCGCCCCCAAGGGCGCCCGGGGGCGCGGTGGTTCACGCGAGGGGGACGCGCCCCCGTACCGGCGACGGCCCGGCGTCCGCATGTGCCGCGATCCGCGCGATCGTTCCGGCGTTGTCCTCGAACAGGTGCGCCTGCATGCCCACCGTCCGGGCGGCCTCGACGTTGATCACGGCATCGTCGCCGTCGCGTCCCCCGGAAGGTCCTGCTCCGTCCACAGCACCTTGCCGGCCGGGCTGTGGCGGGCCCCCCAGTGGGCGGCGAGGCGGGAGACGATGAACAGGCCCCGGCCGCCCTCGTCGACCGTGCGGGCGTGGCGCAGGTGCGGGGAGGCCGTGGAGCCGTCGTGGACCTCGCAGGTGAGGGTGGTGTCCAGCAGGAGGCGCAGCCGGAGCGGCGGGGTTCCGTAGCGGACGGCGTTGGTGACCAGTTCGCTGACGATCAGCTCCGTCGAGTCAACGGTGTCCTCGTCGAGCCCCCAGCCCTGGAGCCGGTCGCGTACGAGCAGGCGGGCGGTGGCGGGGGTCGTGCGCTCCTGGGCGAGGTCCCAGGTGGCGACCCGGTGGTCGGAGACCGTACCCGTACGGGCCAGGAGCAGCGCCGCCCCGGCGGAGCGGGTGTCGTCGGGGGTCTCGTAGACGATGTCGTCGCCCAGTTGCTGGAGGCTGTGACCGTCGTGGGTGTCGTGGGTGTCGTGGGTGTCGTGGGTGATGTGACTGTCATGACTGCTGTGGGCGTTGTGGCCGCTGTGGGTGTCGTGGGTGCTGCGGGCGTTGTGAGCGCTGCGGGCCAGGGTCTGCGTGATGCGTTCCTCGGCGCGGTCGTCGGCGAGCAGTTCGGCCGTGCAGAACGCCAGCACGCTGCCCTCCTCCAATGTGATGGTGGCGGGGGCGAAGAGGGCGCTGTCGGCGGCGAAGAGGCCGGGGCCCTCGGGGACGTCGAAGGCGACCCTCCGTCCGTCGGGCCCGACGATCAGGGGCGCGGGGTGCCCGGCCCGAGCGACCGTGCAGGTCCGGGTGAACGGGTCATAGACCCCGTACACGCATCCCGCTCGCAGCGGTTCTCCCCGGAGGGAGTCGCTCGGGGGCAAGGACGCGCGTTCGTGGGCGAGGCGGTCGGCGGTCTCCTTGAGGCGGGCCAGTACCTCCTCCGGCTCCAGGTCGAGACCGGCCAGGGCCTGGATGACCGTACGGAGCTGGCCCATCACGATGACCGACTGGAGCCCCTCCCCCGCCACCCCGCCGACAACGAGCGCCGTACGGGCCCCGGAGAGCGCGATCGTGTCGAACCAGCAGCCGCTGTCCCGGCCGGGCAGCAGCACGTGGGCGGTCTCCACGGCGGCCTGGTGGCGTTCGGCCCTCGGGAGGAGGCGGCGCTGGACGGTGGAGGCGATGACGTGCTCGCGCTCGTACCGGCGGGCGTTGTCGATGGCGAGGGCCGCGCGGGTGACCGCCGTACCGGCCAGGGAGACATCCTCCTCGTCGAACAGCTCCGCGTCTCCGCAGCGGTACAGGCTGACCAGGCCGAGGACGGCTCCCCGCAGGGTGAGGGGCACGACGATCAGCGAGTGCGCGCCGGCCCGCGCGAGGCCACGGGCCGCCTCCGGGTCGGCGTCCAGCCACGGGATGTCGGCGGTGAGCCGTTCGAGCCGGGGCCGCAGGTCCGTGACGGCGAGCGCGTACGGCGTACGGAGAGGGAGGCGGCGGGTCCCGCCGACCGGGCGGCCCCGGAGCGCCTCCTCGCCCCGGAGGGCGTCGCAGTGACCGGTCGCCACGCGGCACAGCGGGGTGTCGGGCGGCAGCGGCCCCACCGGCGGGTCGGCCCCGCGCAGGACCTCGTCCACCACCTCGATGACGGCGAGGTCGGCGAAGTCCGGCACCAGCGCGTCGATGAAGGCCCGGCAGGTGGTGGCCACGTCCAGGGAGCCGCCCACCGCGTCGCGCACGGCGCCCAGCGTGGCCGCCCGCGCACGGGCCCGCTCGCGCTCGGTGACGTCGACGACCGCGCTCACCAGCCCGAGGGCGCTGCCTCCGGGGCCGTCGAGGCGGTAGGCGGAGACCAGGAAGGTCCGATCACCCGGGGTGCGGCGGAGCCTGCCGCGTACGAGATGGTCGCGTACGGGCCCCTCACCTGCAAGGACCTGTTTCAGCAGCTGCTCGGCCCCGTCCGGGTCGTCGAGCCGGAAGGCCTCGGTGAACCGGTGGCCGATGTACTCCCCGGTGTCGACGCCCTCGACGAGGGAGTTGGCGCGGACGAGCCTGAGCTGCGGGTCGAGCACGACGATGCCCACGGCGGACTGGGCGAACAGGGTCTTCAGGACGGCGTCGTCCAGGCCGTCCGGCGGACTCCCGGGTCCGGCCGGGGTATCGGCGTACGACACGGCTCCACCCACCCTCAGGCTCCGGTGCGCCGATGCACCGGAGCACCGGCACGTGCCGGACCAGCATCACCCGCCGCACCGGGAGCGGCCACCGGTGGGCGGCAGGGGTGTGACGAGGGGCCCGGTCCCGGGCGCCTGAGGAGCGCGCCCCCTCCCCCGCGTGGAGCGGCTCGGAAGCCTACGACGAAGGCGCCGAGGGGGTCCGGCCGACCTCGGCGGTGACCAGCATCGGCGTACGGTCGTCCGCCTCGGCCAGGAGTTCGCCGCCCGGCGCCCGGATCGCGGCTCGGCCGCAGCCGGTCCAGGGGCCGGAGGGGGCCCACGTGGTTGGCGAGGGCGGCGAGGGCGGCGAGCCTACGGACGTTGGTGGGGGTGTCCGCCGGGCCCAGGGCCTGTCGCCGACTCCCGGGCTCAGCGCACCTGGTACCCCGGCGCCCCCAGCGCGCGCAGCACGTGGGCCACCAAGGCGGCGATCTCCTCCTCGTCCTGGACCGGTTTGCGCAGGACATGGCGGTAGTAGACGGGGCCGTACAGCATCTCCACCGCCAGCGGGAGGTTCGCGCCGGGCGGGATCTGGCCCTGGTCCTGGGCGCCGCGCAGCCGGGCCACCGCCTGTGCCACGCGCGGGTCGACCAGCTGATCCTTCAACGCCTGTGCGAGGACGTCGTCGTGGTGGAGCTCGGAGAGGATGCCCGCGTAGGCCGGGCCGAAGGGCGGCACGGAGAGCAGTCTGACCGCCCCGGCGACATGGGTGCGCAGATCCGCCCCTATGTCACCGGTGTCCACGAACGGGGTGGCGTCCACCAAGGCGTCGGTGAACGCCTCCAGCAGGACCGCCCCTTTTGACGGCCACCAGCGGTAGATCGTCTTCTTGCTGACGCCCGCGCGGGCCGCGATGGCCTCCACCGTGACCCGCCCGTACCCCTTCTCCGAACAGAGGTCGAGGGCAGCCTGCAACGTCGCGCGGCGTGATCTCTCGCTGCGGCGCACGCTACTGGGCGGTGTGATCATTCGGTGAGCATAGAAGGGTTTCAGCCAATCCCTTATTGACAGGTCGTCGTCACAGGCCGAACAATACCCAAGCGGAAACGGAACGTACCGTGTCGTGACGTTCCCACCCTCCGCACCGTTCGTGCCGTTCGTGCCGCGACGAGCCGATCGGGGGACGGCTCGCCCGGCCGACGGCATGGGCGGCTGCTCACCGGTTTGATCCGGCCACGGGGCGGCCTGCCCGCTCCTTGCCGTCTTGCTCTTCGGCCTCCTCGCCCTCGTCGCCCCCCTTCCTGCGGAACCGCTCAGGCCGTGATGTCCTTCGTCGTGAAGCGGGCCCAGGCCGCCGAGCCGAACACCGCCGCGTACAGGCCCTGGAGCTGGAAGTTCTTCACGAGATCGTCCCAGTGGACCGGTTCGCGCAGGATGTCCGCGAAGGACATCCAGTGGTGCGTGAACAAGTAGGGGTGGACGGCGCTCAACTGCGGGATGCTGCCCAGGATCTGCACCGTGATCAGCAGCCCGACCGTCGCCGCCATGGCCCCGATCCCGCTGTTGGTCAGCGTCGAGACGAACAGCCCGAGCGCGGCGAACCCCGCCAGTGACGCCGCGACGACCGCCGCCGTCAGCGCGGCCCGCACCAGGCCCTCGCCGAAGCTGATCCGGGTGCCGGAGATCGTCGTGACCTCCCCCACCGGGAAGAGCAGCGCCCCGACCGCCAGCGCCGAAGCCGCCACCACGAACGTGGCGACCAGGCAGAAGGTGAGGACCGAGGCGTACTTGGCGAGCAGCAGCCGGGTCCGGCCCGCCGGGGCGACCAGCAGATAGCGCAGGGTTCCGGCGCTCGCCTCGCCCGCGATCGCGTCGCCCGCGACGACTCCGACGGCCATCGGGAGGAAGACCGGCAGGGTGGCGGCGAGGGCGGCGAAGACGAGGAAGAGGCCGTTGTTGGTGACCTGGGTCAGGAACGCCGGCCCGGCCCCGCCGTCCGGCCCGCCGCCCGGTCCGCCACCGCCGGTCTCGATGCGGACCGCGAGCCCGATGAGTACGGGGACGGCGGCGAGCACCGCGAGGAGTGCGTAGGTCCGGTGGCGGCGGAGGGTGGTGGTGATCTCGGAGCGGAGGATTCCGAGTGTCCGCAGAGGGCTACGGGGGCGGGGCCCCGAACTCCCCGAGGAGGGGGTCTTCTCCGGGGAGGGGACTCTCTCCGGGGAGGAGGTCTCCAGGGAGGGGGTCTCTGGAGAAGGGGCCTCCGGAGAAGGGGCCTCCGGAGAAGGGGTCTCCGGGGAAGGGGTCTCCGGGGAAGGGATTCTCTCCAGGGACGGGGTCTTCTGCCCGGAGGGGGCCGTTTCAGCCGGTTCCTGCCGGGGGCTCGTCTCAGCCTGCGACATCGAATCCCTCTCCGGTGAGTGCCACGAACGCGTCCTCCAGCGAGCCGCCCTCGATCCCGAACGACCGCACCCGCACCCCGCCGCCCACCAGCGCGGCGTTGAGGTCCGCGAGGTCCACGGCAGCGGGCGGGGCGTCGGCGGTCAGCCGGTCTCCGTCGGCGGCCAGGCCGGTGAGGCCGTGCTCGGCCAGGACGCGGGCCGCGTCCTGGGGGTCGGGGGTGGTGACGACGAGCCGGCCCCGGGCGCTCGCGGCGAGTTCGGGGACCGGGCCCTGGACGAGCAGCCGGCCCCGGGCCATCACCGCCGCGTGCGTGCAGACCTGCTCGATCTCGTCCAGCAGGTGCGAGGAGAGGAACACCGTGGTCCCCTCGGCCGCCAGCTCCCGGACCAGGGAGCGGATCTCCCGCATGCCCTGCGGGTCGAGGCCGTTGGTCGGCTCGTCCAGGATGAGCAGGCGGCGCGGGCGGAGCAGGGCGGCGGCGAGGCCGAGGCGCTGTTTCATGCCGAGGGAGTACGCCTTCGCCTTCTTGGCCGACGCGGCGGCGAGGCCGACCCGTTCCAGGGCATGGGCGACGCGGGCCTTGCGGGTGCGCGGGTCGGCGGTGGGGTCGGCGCGGTCGTACCGCAGGAGGTTGTCCCGGCCGCTCAGGTACCCGTACAGCGCCGGTCCCTCGATCAGCGCGCCGACCTCCGGGAGGACCGTCCGGGCGGCCTGGGGCATGGGGCGGCCGAGGACCGTGGCCGAGCCGGAGGTGGGGTCGATGAGGCCCACGAGCATCCGGATGGTGGTGGTCTTGCCGGAGCCGTTGGGGCCGAGGAAGCCGAAGACGCTGCCGCCGGGGACGGTGAGGTCGAGGCCGTCGACGGCGAGCTGTCCGCCGCGGTAGCGCTTGGTCAGGCCTCGGGTCTCGATCACGGGGGCGGCGGGGCCCGTGGCCGTGGCCGCGTACGTCGGGGCCGAAGCCGTGCCCCCAGCCGCAGCCGCAGTGTCCCTGCCCGCAGCCGCAGCCGCAGTGCTCGTGCCTGCTGTGCCCGTGCCCGCAGCCGCAGTGCCCGTGCCCGCAACCGCTGTGCCCGTGCCCTCAGTCATTGCGTCCGTGCCCGTAGCCACTGTGTCCGTCATGCCGATCGCGCCTCTCACCACGTGCGGAGGCCGTCCCTCCCCGCCGCGCGAACACGCGGCGCGGCGGAGCGGGACGGCCAGGTGACCCGGACGGCCCGACGGGCCTACTTGGCGCCGTCCGCCACCCGTACCAGCTCGTCCTTCGTCACCGCTCCGACATACACCTTGCCGTCGTCCGTCAGCAGGGCGTTGACCAGGCGGGTCTTGAAGACCGTGCCCGAGCCGAACGTGCCGGTCACCTTGTCGCCGAGCGCGTCCAGGAAGCCCTGCGCCTCGGCCGGGAAGCCGTCCGAGCCCGCCGCGGGCAGGCCCTTGCCACCGGGGATCTCGATGGCGGCGACCGACGTCCAGCCCTTGCCGATGACGTTGACGCCCTCGGAACCCTGCAACCCTTCCAGGCCGGGGATCTGCCCGGAGAACTGCTCCGGGAGCGTCTTCTGTGCCGCGCCGTGCTCGTCCTTGCCGGTCTCCAGCTCGTCGGCCTCCGTCACCTTGGCGCCCTTGGGCGGGGTGAAGTCGAACGAGGAGGCCGCGGGCTTGGAGAAGTCGACCTTGGTGAAGCCGGCGTCGACCACGGCCTTGCCGCCGGCCGCCGCGGCCAGCGTGAACTTCAGCGGTACGCCGTTCTCCGCGTCCACCGCGATCCGTACCGAACCGACCGTCGAGCCGGACTGCTTGGGCTTGATCACCAGCTGGTACGCGTCGCGCCCCGCCACCTGCGCGGTGCCGTCCACGGTGACCGACGTGGTGTCGCCGACCGCCGCGAGCGCCTGCTCGGCGAAGTCCTTCGGAGTGGCCGGTACGCCCTTGGGGGCCTTCGGGGTCTCGTTCGCGCCGCCCGCGCCCTCGGGCGCCTCTGCGTGGTAGACCTCGTCGGACTGGGAGTCGTACGCCCAGATCTCGCCCTTGTTGTGGACGACGCTGTACTCGGAGGCCTTGCCGAGGATGGAGAGCCGCTGCTTGTCCGGGCCGTCGACGGCCACCCGCAGGGTGTGCGTGCCGGACGTCAGCTCCATGAGCTTGTCCTGCGGGGCGGCGGCGCCCTTGTCGTCGTCGGAGCCGGTGCCCGGTACGAACGAGCCCGCGAGGCCGTCGAGGGGCAGGCCGAGGTCCGTGCTGATCTTGAAGGTTCCGGAGAGCTGCTCCTCGTCGGAAGCGGCGATCCTCTCGATGAGCTCCTGTGCGCTGATCTTCGGCAGGTCCGGGTCGCCGGAGTCGGCGAGCGCCGGGACGAGTCCGATGGTCGCGGCCGCCACCCCCGCGACCGCGACGGGGACGATGTAGCGCGCCGCCTTCCGGCGGCCCACGACAGTGCCCGTGGCCTCGCCGGTGGTCTCTGCGCTGTCGTTCGGTGCCATGTGTGCCCTACCTCCGTGGTCGGCGGCTTCCGTCCGGTTGCTCGTCCACTCCCTGCCGCCATTCTCACCCGATGTGGTCAGGAGTGGGTGGTATCCATCTGACCAAATCGGGCGGCATGAAGCGTCAGCCCCGGGGATCAATCCGCCTACTGCTCCGGTATGACAACCAGACGTGTGGAGTCAGCCATCCAGTAGGGGTAGGGCCCTATGCCCCGTGGGCAGCAGGGAAGGCCTCGTCGGCGGGAGAGGTCGGGAAAGGTCGGAAGAGGTCGGGAGAGGTAGGCGCCTGCCGCCCCCGTTGCTCCATCGGGTGACGCGTCATCAACCCAGGAGTCGGCCGGCGCTCTCAGCCCGCGCGGTGCACCACGGCGTCGCACAACTCTGCCAGCGCGGACTTCGCGTACCCCTCGGGCAGCGGCGCCAGCGTGGCGCGCGCCTCCTGGGCGTAGCGGACGGTGTCCTGGCGGGCCTGCTCCAGCGCCGGGTGGGCGCGCAGCCGGCGCAGGGCCTCGGCGAGGGCGTCGTCGTCGCCGAGGTCGCCGTCGAGCAGCTCGACGAGCTCCAGGTCGTCGGGCTTGCCGTCGGCCGCCGCCTGGGCGCGCAGCCGCAGCACCGGGAGCGTGGGGATGCCTTCGCGCAGGTCGGTGCCGGGGGTCTTGCCGGACTCGTGGGTGTCGGAGGCGATGTCCAGGACGTCGTCGGCGAGCTGGAAGGCGATGCCGAGCCGCTCCCCGTACTGCGTGAGGATGTCCACGGTCCGCTCGTCGGCTCCGGCCATCAGTGCGCCGAACCGGCCGGAGACGGCGACCAGCGAGCCGGTCTTGCCGCTGAGCACGTCCAGGTAGTGGTCGACCGGGTCACGGCCGTCGCGCGGGCCCGCGGTCTCCAGGATCTGGCCGGTGACGAGCCGTTCGAACGCCTCGGCCTGGATGCGTACGGCCTCGGGGCCGAGGTCGGCCAGGATGTGGGAGGCGCGGGCGAAGAGGAAGTCGCCGGTGAGGACGGCGACGGAGTTGCCCCAGCGGGTGTTGGCGCTCTCCACCCCTCGGCGTACGTCGGCCTCGTCCATCACGTCGTCGTGGTACAGCGTGGCCAGGTGGGTCAGCTCGACGACGACGGCCGCGGGGACGACACCCGGCGCGTCCGGATCACCGAACTGTGACGCGAGCATGACCAGCAACGGGCGGAACCGCTTGCCCCCCGCCCGCACCAGGTGCTGGGCGGCCTCCGTGATGAAGGGCACATCACTCTTGGTGGCTTCGAGCAGCCCTGCTTCGACAGCGGCGAGGCCCGTCTGGACGTCGGCCTCAAGAGCCTGGTCCCGCACGTGCAGTCCGAACGGCCCGACGACGGTCACGAGGGCATCTCCTGTCTGCTGACGATCACACTCGTTGTCGATGTGTCGCTGTGTCTCGAATCAACTTCAGCGTATCCGGTCTCCTACGGATCACCATGGGCGGCTTCCCACCACCGCCGGTATGTTCGTGATCAGCTCATACGATCAGGAGTATCCGCTTTGTCCCACGTCACCGCCGGCACCGAACCGGACCGGCCCCCGCCCGAGGACGACCGCGCCTTCTTCGGCCAGCCCCGGGGTCTGATGACCCTGTCCGGTCTGGAGGTCTGGGAGCGGTTCTCGTTCCTCGGCATGCAGGCGATCCTGGTGCTGTTCTTCGCCGACACGGTGGCGGGCGGCGGCATGGGCATGAGCCCCGGCACCGCCGCCTCCGTATCGGCCGCGTACGGGACCCTCGTCTACCTGGTCTCCGTGGCGGGCGGCTGGCTGGCCGACCGCATCCTCGGTTCGTACCGGGCCGTGCTGTACGGCGGCGTCCTCATCGCCTGCGGCCACTACTCCATGGCCGTGCCCACCGACGCCATGACCTGGACCGGGCTCGGGCTGATCAGCGCCGGAACGGGCCTGCTCAAACCCAATGTGGCCGCCATGGTCGGCAAGCTCTACCGCACCGAGGACTCGCGGCGGGACGCCGGCTTCGCCCTCTACTACATGGGCATCAACATCGGCGCCTTCGCCGGACCGCTGATCACCGGCTGGCTCGGCGACCACGCGAGCTGGCACTGGGGCTTCTCGGCCGCCGCGATCGGTATGACCCTCGGCCTGATCCAGTACGTGGCGGGCCGCCGTCACCTGGCCGGACGCAAGGAGGGCGCCGAATTCGCCCTCGCCCCGGCCGCCATGCGCCGCGCGGTGCGGCTGATCATCGGCGGGGCCGTCCTGGTCGCCGTCCTCGCGACCGCCCTGGCGTCGGCGGGGTGGCTCACCATCGACCGGTTCGTGGACCTGCTCACCCTCGTCTCGGTCGCCGCCCCGATCGCGTACTTCGCGGTCATGTTCAAGAGCCCTCGCGTCACCGCCGAGGAACGCGGCAGGCTGCGGCCGTACGTCGTGCTCTTCCTGGGGTCCGTCGTCTTCAACTTCATCCTCTTCCAGGCGTACTCCACGATGATCCTGCTGGCGTCGACCAACGCCCGCACCGAGATCCTCGGCTTCACCTTCCCGGCCGGCTGGTACGCCTCCGCCCTCGGCGCCTTCGAGGTCGCCCTCGCGCCCGTCGTGGCCGCCACCTGGGTCCGGATGGGCCGCCGCCAGCCGCACGCCTCCAACAAGATCGCCTTCGGCGTGATCCTCGGCGGCCTGTCGTTCCTGCTGATGGTCCTGCCCACCTCCGGGCATGCCGACGGCGTGTACCGGATGGCCGCCTGGTGGATCGTCGGCTCCTACCTGCTGCTCGGGCTCGGTGACGTCCTGCTGGAGACCTCCGGCCTCTCGGCCAGCAGCAAGCTCGCCCCGAAGGCCTTCGCCAGCCAGACGATGGCCCTGTGGTTCCTCTCCCTGGCCGTCGCCAACGGCATCCAGGCACAGGTCGTGAAGCTCTACGGCGAGGTCTCCACCCCCGCCTACTTCGGTGTCAACGGCACGATCGCCGTGGCGGCCGGCCTCGCGATGATCGCCGCCGCGCCCTGGCTGAGGCGCACGATGCACCCCGTCCACTGACAGCCTCCCCATGAAGGGTCTTGCCCGGCCTCCCCGACCTCCCCAACGTCCCCATGGACAGCCTCCCCGGCCTCCCCGACCTCGCCGTAAACAGCCTCCCCATAGAGCGTCGCGACACGTAAAGAAGGCGTCCCCCCGTCCCCCACCGAGGTGGCCCATGAACATCACGACCGAGTTCCCCTACGAGACGACCCGCGAGGACGTGTACATCCCGCTGCCCGGCGGAACCCGGCTCTACGCCCGGATCTGGCGGCCCCTCACCGACGAACCGGTCCCCGCGCTGCTGGAGTACCTGCCCTACCGGCTCGGCGACTGGACGGCACCGCGCGACTGGCAGCGCCACCCCTGGTACGCGGGCCACGGCTACGCCTCCGTGCGGGTCGACGTCCGGGGCCACGGCAACAGCGAGGGGCTGCCGGGCGACGAGTACGACGCGCGGGAACTCACCGACGGGGTCGCCGTCGTCCACTGGCTGGCCCAGCAGGAGTGGTGCTCGGGCCGGGTCGGGATGTTCGGCATCTCCTGGGGCGGCTTCAACTCGCTCCAGATCGCCGCGCTCGCCCCCGAGCCGCTGAAGGCCGTCGTCACCGTCTGCTCGACCGACGACCGCTACGACAACGACGTCCACTACATGGGCGGCTCCGTCCTCGCCGTCGACATGCACGCCTGGGCCGCCACCATGCTCGCCTTCGTCTGCCGCCCGCCGGACCCGGAGCAGGTCGGCGACGGCTGGAAGGAGATGTGGCTGGAGCGGCTGGAGGCGGTCGAGCCGTTCATCCACACCTGGCTGGCCCACCAGAGCCGCGACGACTACTGGAAGCACGGCAGCGTCTGCGAGGACTACGGGGCGGTCAAGGCGCACGTCCTCGCGGTGGGCGGCTGGCACGACCCGTACCGCGACACCGTGCTGCGCCTGGTCGAGCACCTCGATCCGCGGCAGGTGCGCGGGATCATCGGCCCGTGGTCGCACCAGTACCCGGACCGGGGGCTGCCGCCGGGGCCCGCGATCGGCTTCCTCCAGGAGACGCTGCGCTGGTGGGACCAGCACCTGAAGGGCAAGGAGACGGGCGTGATGCGGGAGCCGCTGCTGAGGTCCTGGATCAGCGGCTCGCACCCGCCCGCCACGGTCTACGAGACGCTGCCGGGCCGGTGGGTGGGGGACGCGTCCTGGCCTTCGGAGAACATCTCCCCGGTGGCGTACGCGCTCCGGGGCGGGGAGCGGATCGTCGCCTCGCCGCAGCAGACCGGGCTGGACGCGGGCCGCTTCTTCCCGTTCGGGAACGACGCCGACCTGCCGCCGGACCAGCGCGACGAGGACGCGAAGTCGGTGTCGTTCGAGTTCCCCGTCGAAGATGCGCCGATCGAGATCCTCGGCCGCCCCCGGGTGAAGCTCCGCATCCGGATGGACGTCCCGCGCGGCCAGGCCATCGCCCGGCTCTGCGACGTGGCGCCCGACGGCTCCTCCACCCTGGTCACCCGGGGCGCCCTCAACCTCGCCGCCCGGCACGGCCGCGACCGCACCGACGACTGGACGCCCGGCGAGACGGAGGACGTCGTCCTCGACCTCAACGGCATCGGCCACACCTTCCCGCCCGGCCACCGCATCCGGCTCGCGGTCTCCTCCTCGTACTGGCCCTGGATCTGGCCGCAGGCAGGCTCGGCGGGCTTCACCCTGGACGCGGACGGCAGCCTCGTCGAACTGCCGGTGCGCCGCCGCGCCGAGGACCCCCCGATCACCTTCGGCGAACCGGAACAGTCCGAACCGCTCGGCGTGGTCCACCCGGTCACCCTGGAGGAGCCCCACCCCGAACGCCTCGTCGTCCGCGATGTCGCCAAGGGCGAGTGGCGGCTGGAGGTGGACCCCCGCTACGGCGGTACGCGGGTCTACCCCGACGGCCTCGAATTCACCGAGGACGCCCTGGAGACGTACACGATCCAGCAGGACGACCCGCTCTCCGCCCGCACCCGCAGCGACTGGCGGATCCGGCTGCACCGGCCGGAGATCGCCTGGGACGTGGAGATCGAGACACGCTCCGAGATCGCCGCCGACGCGGACGACTTCATCACCTCGAACGAGGTGATCTGCAAGGACGGCGGCGAGATCGTCTTCCACCGCACCTGGGAGAAGCGCATCCCGCGCACGGCGGGCTGAGCACGCACGGCGGGCTGAGCACGCACCGTGGGCTGAGCACGCACCGTGGGCTGAGCACGCACCGTGGGCTGAGCGATCGGTATGCCGTGCGCGGGCCGTGTTTCCTCCCCGGGCCCCCGGATTTCCCGGGGACCCTTCGAACTTTCCGGGCAATACGCGCAGTTGGGGATAGTCGGGGCACTGCCGTGGGGTAGGACCTCCGACGTAACGTGTCCCCCACACGACCTGGAAAGCGAGGCAGCAACACATGTCCGAGCAGAGCAGCCCGCTCGACCTGCCCGAGGGCGACCCCTTCGGCCCGCACAACCTTCCCTACGGTGTGTTCTCCACCCCCGACCACCCCGAGGACCGCCGGGTCGGCGTCCGCATCGGCGACCACGTCCTGGACGCCGGCGCCGCCGCCCACGCGCTCGGCTCCCCCTACGCCGGGCTGCTGGCCCAGCCGAGCCTGACGCCGCTGCTCGCGGCGGGCCGCACCACCTGGCGGGACGTGCGCCGCGCGCTCACCGCCTGGCTCACCGTCCCGGGCCACCGCGCGGACATCGAGCCGCTGCTGCACCCCGTCGACGCGGTGACCCTGCACCTGCCGTACGAGGTCGCCGACTACGTCGACTTCTACGCCAGCGAGCACCACGCCACCAACGTCGGGCGGATCTTCCGGCCGGACGGCGACGCGCTCACCCCCAACTGGAAGCACCTGCCGATCGGTTACCACGGACGCTCCGGCACCGTCGTGGTCTCGGGGACGGACGTGGTGCGCCCCAGCGGCCAGCGCAAGGCGCCCACCGACCCGGCGCCCGTCTTCGGGCCCTCGGTGAAGCTGGACATCGAGGCCGAGGTCGGCTTCCTCGTCGGCGTCCCCTCCGCCCACGGCACCCCGGTCCCGCTCGCCGACTTCCGCGAGCACGTCTTCGGGCTCAGCCTCCTCAACGACTGGTCGGCGCGCGACCTCCAGGCCTGGGAGTACGTGCCGCTGGGCCCGTTCCTCGGCAAGTCCTTCGCCACCTCCGTATCGGCGTGGGTCACCCCGCTGGAGGCCCTGGACGCGGCCCGCACGGCCCCCCCGGCCCGGGACGTCCCCCTGCTCCCCTACCTCGACGACGCGAACGAGGAGGAGCACGGCGGCTTCGACATCCGGATCACCGTCGAGATCAACGGCCAGGTCGTCGCCGAGCCGCCGTTCGCCTCGATGTACTGGACGGCCGCCCAGCAGCTCGCCCACATGACGGTCAACGGCGCGTCGCTGCGCACCGGGGACCTCTACGGCTCCGGCACGGTCAGCGGCCCCGAGCCCGCCCAGCGCGGCTCCCTCCTGGAGCTGACCTGGAACGGCCGCGACGCGCTGGAACTGCCCGAGGGCAAGCGGACGTTCCTGGAGGACGGCGACACGGTCACGCTGACGGCCTGGGCCCCCGGCCCGCACGGCACCCGCGTGGGCCTCGGCGATGTGACCGGCAGGATCGTCACGACCCCATGACGTACGACGCCTCCCCCATGCCCCGGACGGCCGGAAGCCCCGCCGCCCCCGTGCTGACGCTGCCCGAGGAGCTGCTCCTGCTCGCCCTGGACCCGAAGCGGGGCAAGCCGTCGTGCGAGGCGGACTCCCTGGCGTACGGGACGGCCGGGGCCGCCCTCGCGGAGCTGGAGCTCCAGGGGCGGATACGGGAGGAGCGCGGCCGGGTCCAGGTGGTCGACCCGCTGGACCCGGCCGACCCGCGCCTCGCCGCCCTGCTGCGGACCCTGGACGCGCCGGCCAAGGGCCGCCGCTCCGGGATCCGCGCCAGGCGCTGGGTGAACGACCACGACCGGCACGTCCAGGAGATGTACCTGGACTCCCTGGTCGAGCGCTCCTTCCTGTCCCGGGAGACCCGCCGCTTCCTCGGCTTGTTCCCCCACCACCGCCACTTCCCGGGCGTGCCGGACCTCGCGCCGGGCGTCCGCGAACGGTTCGAGGCGGCCGAGGCGGCGGGCTACCCCGACCGCCGCGACCGGGTGCTGGCCGCCCTGGTCTCGGCCATCGGCCTCGCCGGGGAGCTGACCCGCAACGGCCGCTCGGGCCGGACCGCGATGAAGGTCCTGCGCCGCACCGAGTGGACCGCCGTGGCCGTCCGCCACAACGTCAAGCAGAACGCGTCCGGCGGCGGCGGGGGCGACGACTGGAGCGACGGCGGAGGCGGGGGCAGCAGCTGCGGCGGGGGCGGGGACTGAGGGGACGGCCGAGGGGACTACGGCTTACGCGGCGGCTCCGGTCAGCGGTGCGTGAGGCGTTCACGCGTTCGGGGGAGCCTCATCCGGTTCTCGGCGGATACGCTGGTCAGGTCCGCGAGACTCCTCCCCATGGGAGCACTGATGAGCGTCGAACCCGAGGCCCCCGAGCCGCGGTGGGCGGTTCCGCCCGTGGGCGGCTGGACCGCCGATGACCTGGACACACTCCCGAATCTACCTCCGCATACGGAGCTGATCGACGGGAGCCTGGTTTTCGTGAGTCCGCAGAGTTTCTTCCACTCGTGGGCGGTTGATTTCTTCACCTGGCACCTGCGGTCACTCGCGCCCCCGGAGCTTCAGGTCGTGCGTGAGTGCACCATCGACATCGACAGCTACAACCGACCGGAACCCGACGTGGCTGTCTTCGACAGTCAGGTGGCCCCGAAGCCTGGCCAGACCCGCTACCCAGCCGAGTCGGTGCGGCTAGCCATTGAGGTCGTCTCGCCGGAGTCCCGCTCTCGCGATCGGGAGACCAAGCCGGTCAAGTATGCCCGGGTCAAGATCCCTCACTACTGGCGCGTGGAGAACAACGACGGCCGTGCGGTCGTGTACGTTTTCGAGCTGGAGCCCGCCACCGGCACATACACCTCCACCGGGATCTTCCACGACCGGATGAAGGTGTCGGTGCCGTTCCCTGTGGACCTGGACCTCACCGCGATCGACCCGACCACCCCCGGGGCGGCGGACCCCCAGTAGGTCCCGCCGCCCTCCAGCCCTCACCGCCCGGTACCGGTACGCCACTCACTCGTACTCGGGCGGTTCCTCGTCCCAGGCGAACTCAGGGTCGCTGTCCTGCGGGGCGGCCGGGGCAGCGGGGGCAGCGGGGGTCTTCGTACGGGCCGGGGTCGCCGCCGCACGGGGCGCGGGAGCCTGGGCCGCCGGGGACGGGGGCGGGGTCGAGGGGGCCGCCGGGGCCGGGGACGCCCCGGGGGGCGTCTGCGCCAGGACCTCCAGCACGCCCTCCCCGTACGTCGCGAGCTTCTTCTCGCCCAGGCCGCTGATGGAGCCCAGCTCCGCGAGCGACGACGGGTGCAGGGTCGCGATCTCCCGCAGCGTCGCGTCGTGGAAGATCACGTACGCCGGGACGCCCTGCTCCTTGGCCGTCGCGCCGCGCCAGGCGCGCAGCGCCTCGAAGACCGGGACCGCCGACTCCGGGAGGTCGGCCACGGCCGCCTTGCCCTTGGCGCCCCTGCCGCCGCCGGCCGAGGACGACGAGCGGGTCGTGGGCTTCTTCGGCTCCTTGCGGAGCAGGACCTCCCGCTCCCGGCCGAGCACCGTGGCGCTCTCGTCGGTGAGGACCAGCGTGCCGTACTCCCCCTCCACCGCGAGCAGGCCCTGCGCCAGCAGCTGCCGGGCGACCCCGCGCCACTCCGCCTCGGCCAGCTCCTCGCCGATGCCGAAGACGGAGAGCTGGTCGTGGTCGAACTGGATGACCTTGGCGGTCTTGCGGCCCAGCAGGATGTCGATGATCTGGCCCGCGCCGAACTTCTGGTTCCGCTCGCGCTTGAGGCGGACCACCGTGGAGAGCAGCTTCTGCGAGACGACCGTGCCGTCCCAGGTCTCCGGCGGGGTCAGGCAGGTGTCGCAGTTGCCGCAGTTCGCGGCCGTGGGCTCCTGGCCGAAGTAGGTGAGCAGCTGGGCCCGGCGGCACTGGACCGTCTCGCAGAGCGCCAGCATCGAGTCCAGATGGGCGGCGGCCCGGCGGCGGTGGGCCTCGTCGCCCTCGCCGCCCTGGATGAGCTTGCGCTGCTGGACGACGTCCTGGAGTCCGTACACCATCCAGGCCGTCGACGGCTCCCCGTCCCGGCCCGCGCGGCCGGTCTCCTGGTAGTACCCCTCGACGGACTTCGGGAGGTCGAGGTGGGCGACGAAGCGGACGTCCGGCTTGTCGATGCCCATGCCGAAGGCGATGGTCGCGACGACGACGAGCCCCTCCTCGCGGAGGAAGCGCGCCTGGTGGGCGGCGCGCGTCGAGGCGTCGAGCCCCGCGTGGTATGGCACGGCGTCGACGCCGTTGCGGGTCAGATACTCCGCGATCTTCTCGGTGGACGCGCGCGAGAGGCAGTAGACGATGCCCGCGTCCCCGGCGTGCTCCTCCTTGAGGAAGGTGAGGAGCTGCTTCTTCGGGTCGGCCTTCGGGACGATCCGGTACTGGATGTTGGGCCGGTCGAAGCTGGCGACGAAGTGCTTGGCCTCCGGCATGCCGAGGCGGCGGGTGATCTCCTCGTGCGTGGCGCCCGTGGCGGTCGCCGTCAGCGCGATGCGCGGGACGTCGGGCCAGCGCTCGCCGAGCACCGACAGGGCCAGGTAGTCGGGGCGGAAGTCGTGGCCCCACTGGGCGACGCAGTGCGCCTCGTCGATCGCGAAGACGGAGATCTCGCCCCGGGCCAGCAGCGAGAGCGTGGAGTCCAGCCGCAGCCGCTCCGGCGCCAGGTAGAGCAGGTCCAGCTCGCCCGCGAGGAACTGCGCCTCCATCGAGCGGCGCTCGTCGAAGTCCTGCGTGGAGTTCATGAAGCCGGCCCGCACGCCGAGCGCGCGCAGGGCGTCGACCTGGTCCTGCATGAGGGCGATCAGCGGGGAGACGACGACGCCGGTGCCGCGCCTGACCAGGGACGGGATCTGGTAGCAGAGGGACTTTCCGCCGCCGGTCGGCATGAGCACGACGGCGTCGCCGCCGGACACCACATGCTCGATGACCGCGCCCTGCTCGCCGCGGAACGCGTCGTATCCGAAGACCCGGTGCAGCGTCCGCCGCGCCTCGGTCTCGGAACCGTTGTCGGTGTCGGTCCCGTTGCCGGTCACCGTCCCGGTCACATCCATGGTCACGCTTTCCAATGCTCTGTCCCCCGAGGTCCGCGGCTGTCCGGTCCGTAACCCCGCCGTCCGCGCCGTGCGGCCCTTGTCCGTCCGTTCTCCGTCCCCGACCACGATAGGCGCCTCCTACGACAACGCCGGACGGTCTGTGGATAAAGACCGTCCGGCGCTGTTCGAGAAGCGTTCCGCCTACCGCACGAAGACCCCCGCCTGGCCCGCGAGGTCCAGGAAATACTGCGGGGCCAGGCCCAGCACCAGCGTGACCGCCACACCGACCCCGATCGTCGTCATGGTCAGCGGGGACGGGACGGCGACCGTGGGGCCGTCCGCCTTCGGCTCGCTGAAGAACATCAGGACGATCACACGGATGTAGAAGAAGGCGGCGATGGCGGAGGAGATCACACCGACGACGACCAGCGCGCCCGCGCCGCTCTCCGCCGCCGCCTTGAAGACGGCGAACTTGCCGGCGAAGCCCGAGGTGAGCGGGATTCCGGCGAAGGCCAGCAGGAACACCGCGAAGACCGCCGCGGTCAGCGGCGAGCGGCGGCCGAGCCCGGCCCACTTCGACAGGTGCGTGGCCTCGCCGCCCGCGTCCCGTACCAGCGTGACGACGGCGAACGCGCCGACCGTCACGAAGGAGTACGCGCCCAGGTAGAAGAGGACCGAGGAGACCCCCTCCGGACTGGTCGCGATGACGCCCGCGAGGATGAAGCCCGCGTGCGCGATCGAGGAGTAGGCCAGCAGCCGCTTGATGTCGGTCTGGGTGATCGCGACGACCGCCCCGCCCAGCATCGTGATGATGGCCACCGCCCACAGCACCGGCCGCAGGTCCCAGGTGAGCCCGGGGAGCACCACGTACAGCAGGCGCAGCAGCGCACCGAAGGCGGCGACCTTGGTGGCGGCGGCCATGAAGCCGGTCACCGGGGTCGGGGCGCCCTGGTAGACGTCCGGGGTCCACATGTGGAACGGGACGGCACCGACCTTGAAGAGCAGGCCGGTCAGGATCATCGCGCCGCCGATGAGCAGCAGCGCGTCGTTGCCCATGGTGCCGGCGAGGGCCGGGTCGACCTCCAGGACCGAGCCGTCGACGACGTTGGCGATGGTGGCGTACGAGAGGGAGCCCGAGTAGCCGTAGAGGAGGGCGATCCCGAAGAGCAGGAACGCCGAGGAGAACGCGCCGAGCAGGAAGTACTTCACGGCCGCCTCCTGCGACATCAGCCGCTTGCGGCGGGCGACGGCGCACAGGAGGTAGAGCGGGAGCGAGAAGACTTCCAGCGCGATGAAGAGGGTCAGCAGGTCGTTGGCGGCGGGGAAGACGAGCATGCCCGCCACCGAGAAGAGGACCAGCGGGAAGACCTCGGTGGTGGTGAAGCCCGCGCGGACGGCGGCCTTCTCGCTCTCGCTGCCGGGGACCGTGCCGGCCTGGGCGGCGAAGGAGTCGATCCGGTTGCCGTGGGCGGTGGGGTCGAGCCGCCGTTCGGCGAAGGTGAAGACCGCCACCACGGCGACCAGGAGAATGGTCCCCTGGAGGAACAGGGTGGGGCCGTCGATCGCGATGGCGCCCATGGCCGCGATCCCGGCCTTCGTGGTGCCGTACCCGCCGGCCGCGAGGGAGACGACGGCGGCGAACGCGGCGGCCAGCGCCACCACGGTCAGCAGGAGCTGGGTGTGGTAGCGGGCCTTGCGCGGTACGAAGGCCTCCGCCAGGACGCCCAGGACGGCGGCGCCCACGATGATCAGGACGGGTGCCAGCTGGGCGTACTCGATCGTGGGCGCCGTGAAGCGGTCCCCCGGAGCTGCGGATGTCACCCCGCTCGCCGTCGTCCACAGGCTGTGGACAGCTGTTGCGCTCACTTGGCGGCCTCCACCTCGGGCTGGGGGTCCTTCTTCTGTACGTCGGACATGGTGTGCTTGACCGCCGGGTTGACGACCTCGGTGAGCGGCTTCGGGAAGACGCCCAGGAAGAGCAGGAGAGCGATCAGCGGTACGGCGACCACCAGCTCACGCGCCTTGAGGTCGGGCATGGTCCGCACCGACTCGTTGACCGGACCGGTCATCGTCCGCTGGTAGAGGACCAGGACGTAGATCGCAGCGAGCACGATGCCGGAGGTGGCGATGATCCCGGCCACCGGATAGGCGCTGAACGTGCCGACCAGCACCAGGAACTCGCTGACGAACGGGGCGAGCCCCGGCAGCGACAGGGTCGCCAGACCGCCGATGAGGAAGGTGCCCGCCAGGACGGGTGCGACCTTCTGCACCCCGCCGTAGTCCGCGATGAGCCGCGAGCCGCGCCGGGTGATGAGGAATCCGGCGACCAGCAGCAGCGCGGCGGTGGAGATGCCGTGGTTGACCATGTAGAGCGTGGCGCCCGACTGGCCCTGGCTGGTCATCGCGAAGATGCCCAGGATGATGAAGCCGAAGTGCGAGATCGAGGCGTAGGCGATGAGCCGCTTGATGTCGCGCTGGCCGACCGCGAGCAGCGCTCCGTAGACGATGGAGACGAGCGCCAGGGTGATGACGACCGGGGTCGCCCACTTGCTGGCCTCCGGGAAGAGCCCGAGGCAGAAGCGGAGCATCGCGAAGGTGCCGACCTTGTCGACGATCGCGGTGATGAGCACGGCGACCGGTGCGGTCGCCTCGCCCATCGCGTTGGGCAGCCAGGTGTGCAGCGGCCAGAGCGGGGCCTTGATCGCGAAGGCGAAGAAGAACCCGAGGAAGAGCCACCGCTCGGTGCCGGTCGCCATCTCCAGGGTGCCGTTGGCGCGGGCCTCGGCGATCTCGGAGAGCGAGAAGCTGCCCGCGACCACGTAGAGCCCGATGACGGCGGCGAGCATGATCAGGCCGCCGGCCAGGTTGTAGAGCAGGAACTTGACCGCCGCGTACGAACGTTGCTTCGCGGCGTTCTCGTCGCTGCCCGCGTGGGCCCGGTCGCCGAAGCCGCCGATGAGGAAGTACATCGGGATGAGCATGGCTTCGAACAGGATGTAGAAGAGGAAGACGTCGGTCGCGAGGAACGACAGGATCACCATGGCCTCGACCATGAGGATCAGGGCGAAGAAGCCCTGCGTCGGACGCCAGCGCGAGGACTTCGTCTCCAGGGGGTCGGCGTCGTGCCAGCCGGCCACGATGACGAACGGGATCAGCAGCGCGGTGAGCCCGAGGAGGGCCACCCCGATGCCGTCCACACCGAGTTCGTACCGGACGCCGAAGTCGGCGATCCAGGACCGGGACTCGGTCAGCTGGTAGCGGTCGCCGCCCGGTTCGAAGCGGGCGAAGACGACGCCCGCCAGGACGAGCGTGCCCAGCGAGAAGAACAGCGCGACCCACTTGGCCACGGTGCGCTGTGCGGCGGGGACGGCGGCGGTGGCGATGGCTCCGATGGCCGGGAGCGCCGCCGTCGCGGTCAGGAGGGGAAAGGACATGTGATCAGACCGCCCTCATCAGCAGGGTCGCGGCGATGACGACCGCCGCACCGCCGAACATCGAGACCGCGTAGGAGCGGGCGTAGCCGTTCTGCAGCTTGCGCAGCCGGCCGGAGAGCCCGCCGACCGATGCGGCCGTGCCGTTGACGACGCCGTCGACCAGGGAGTGGTCGACGTAGACCAGCGAGCGGGTGAGGTGCTCGCCGCCACGGACCAGGACCACGTGGTTGAAGTCGTCCTGGAGCAGGTCGCGGCGGGCCGCCCGGGTGAGCAGCGAGCCGCGCGGGGTGAGCACCGGAACCGGCTTGCGCCCGTACATCCCCCAGGCGATCCCGACGCCGACGACCAGGGCCACCACGGTGGCCGCGGTGACGGTGGCGGCGCTCAGCGGGGAGTGCCCGTGGTCGTAACCGGTGATCGGCTCCAGCCAGTTGACGAAGCGGTCACCGATGGAGAAGAAGCCACCGGCGAAGACCGATCCGACGGCCAGCACGATCATCGGGATCGTCATGGACTTCGGGGACTCGTGCGGGTGCGGCTCGTTCCCCTTGGCGTCGGGCTGCCAGCGCTTCTCGCCGAAGAACGTCATCAGCATCACGCGCGTCATGTAGAAGGCGGTGATCGCGGCGCCCAGCAGGGCCACGGAGCCGAGGATCCAGCCCTCGGTGCCGCCCTTGGCGAAGGCCGCCTCGATGATCTTGTCCTTGGAGAAGAAGCCGGACAGGCCCGGGAAGCCGATGATCGCCAGATAGCCGAGGCCGAAGGTGATGAAGGTGACCGGCATGTACTTCCGCAGGCCGCCGTACTTGCGCATGTCGACCTCGTCGTTCATGCCGTGCATCACCGAACCGGCCCCCAGGAAGAGCCCGGCCTTGAAGAAGCCGTGCGTCACCAGGTGCATGATCGCGAAGATGTAGCCGATCGGGCCGAGGCCCGCGGCGAGGATCATGTAGCCGATCTGCGACATCGTGGAGCCGGCGAGCGCCTTCTTGATGTCGTCCTTGGCGCAACCGACGATCGCACCGAAGATCAGCGTGACCGCACCGACGATGACGACGACCAGCTGGGCGTCGGGGGCACCGTTGAAGATGGCGCCGGAGCGGACGATCAGATAGACACCGGCGGTGACCATGGTCGCGGCGTGGATGAGGGCGGAGACCGGGGTCGGGCCCTCCATCGCGTCGCCGAGCCAGGACTGCAACGGCACCTGGGCCGACTTGCCGCAGGCGGCCAGCAGCAGCATCAGGCCGATGGCCGTCAGCTTGCCCTGGCCGGTCTCACCGGTCGCCTCCAGCACCGGCCCGAAGGCGAAGGTGCCGAAGGTGGTGAACATCAGCATGATGGCGATCGAGAGCCCCACGTCACCGACGCGGTTGACCAGGAACGCCTTCTTCGCGGCGGTGGCCGCGCTGGGCTTGTGCTGCCAGAAGCCGATGAGCAGGTACGACGCCAGACCGACGCCCTCCCACCCGACGTACAGCAGCAGGTAGTTGTCGGCGATGACCAGGATCAGCATCGCCGCGAGGAACAGGTTGAGATAGCCGAAGAAGCGGCGCCTGCGCTCGTCGTGCTCCATGTAGCCGATGGAGTAGATGTGGATGAGCGTTCCCACACCGGTGATGAGCAGGACGAACGTCATCGACAGCTGGTCGAGCTGGAAGGCGATGTCGGCCTGGAAGCCCTCCACCGGAATCCAGCTGAACAGGTGCTGGTGCAGGGCCCGGTCCTCGGCGCCCTTCCCCAGCATGTCGGTGAAGAGGACGACGGCGACGACGAACGAGGCGGCGGCGAGCACGGTGCCGAGCCAGTGCCCGGCCCGGTCCAGTCGGCGGCCGCCGCAGAGCAGGACCGCAGCTCCGAGCAGGGGCGCTGCGACGAGCAGCGCGATCAGGTTCTCCACGATTCCGGTCCCCTTACAGCTTCATCAGGCTGGCGTCGTCGACCGAGGCCGAGTGGCGGGAGCGGAACAACGACACGATGATCGCGAGCCCGACGACGACTTCCGCGGCGGCGACGACCATCGTGAAGAACGCGACGATCTGCCCGTCGAGGTTTCCGTGCATCCGGGAGAAGGTGACGAGCGCCAGGTTGCACGCGTTGAGCATCAGCTCGATGCACATGAACAGCACGATCACGTTCCGCCGGATCAGCACCCCGGAGGCACCGATCGCGAACAGCAGGGCCGCGAGATAGAGATAGTTGACCGGGTTCACTTGTCGGCCTCCGAGTTCTCCGCCGCGGACGCGGGATTGGCCCCACGGGCCACGGCGTCCGCGTCCTCACGTCCGAGCCGCTCCCCGGAGCGCTGCTCCAGCGCCTTGAGATCGGCGAGGGCCTCCTGCGAGACATCACGGATCTGGCCCCGCTCGCGCAGCGTCTTCATGACGGTGAGCTCGGACGGGGTGCCGTCGGGCAGCAGACCGGCGATGTCCACCGCGTTGTGCCGGGCGTAGACACCGGGGGCGGGCAGCGGCGGGAGGTGCTTGCCGCGCACGCGCTCCTGGGCCATCTCCCGCTGCGTCTTGGCCCGTTCGGTGCGCTCGCGGTGCGTGAGCACCATCGCCCCGACGGTCGCGGTGATCAGCAGGGCGCCGGTGATCTCGAAGGCGAAGACGTACTTGGTGAAGATGAGGTTGGCGAGCCCCTCCACGTTGCCGCCGTGCAGGGCGTTGGCGGCGCCCAGCCCGTTGAAGGTGGACAGCGACGCGTTGCCGATGCCCCCGATCAGCAGGATGCCGAAGCCGAGGCCGCAGGCGACGGCCAGCCAGCGCTGCCCCTTGAGGGTCTCCTTGAGGGAGTCCGCCGCGGTGACGCCGACGAGCATGACGACGAAGAGGAAGAGCATCATGATCGCGCCTGTGTAGACGATGATCTGGACGATGCCGAGGAAATAGGCGCCGTTGGCGAGATAGAAGACGGCCAGGACGACCATGGTCCCGGCGAGTGCCAGGGCGCTGTGCACGGACTTCTTCAGCAGGATCGTGGAGAAGGCGCCGATCACGGCGACGGTCCCCAGGATCCAGAACTGGACGGCCTCACCGGTCGAGGTGGTGGTGGCCGCGGCGATCACGTTCATGCGCCGGCCCCCTTGCCCCGCTGTGCGCCGGCGGACCCCGCGGGCTCGTCCGGCTCGGGCTCGCCCTTGGAGACGGCCGGCTGGACCACCGTGCCGGGGGCGGCCTCGGTGACCAGGCCCCGGTAGTAGTCCTGCTCGTCCATGCCGGGGAAGATCGCGTGCGGGCTGTCGACCATGCCTTCCTCCAGCCCCGCGAGCAGCTCGTCCTTGGTGTAGATGAGGCTCTCGCGGGTGGTGTTGGCGAGCTCGAACTCGTTGGTCATCGTCAGCGCCCGGGTGGGGCAGGCCTCGATGCACAGTCCGCAGAGGATGCAGCGCGCGTAGTTGATCTGGTAGACGCGGCCGTAGCGCTCGCCCGGGGAGTAGCGCTCCTCCTCGGTGTTGTCCGCGCCCTCCACGTAGATGGCGTCCGCCGGACACGCCCAGGCGCACAGCTCGCAGCCGACGCACTTCTCCAGACCGTCCGGGTGGCGGTTGAGCTGGTGGCGGCCGTGGAAGCGGGGCGCCGTCACCTTCGGCGTCTCCGGGTACTGCTCGGTCAGCCGCTTCTTGAACATGGCCTTGAAGGTCACGCCGAAGCCGGCCACGGGGTTCTGGAACTTCTCCCCCGCCGATCCCGATTCCCCCGAGGACCCAGCGGATCCCGATGAGCCCGTGAGCTCTGGTTTCTCAGACACCGCCGGCCTCCTTTCCGTCACTCGCGTTTCCGTCACTCTGAGTATCGGGCCCACCACTGACAACGAGCTCCCGCTCCCGTCGTGGTACGCGCCTGGGCACGGGCGGCAGGCTCTGTCCGGGCAGTGGTGGCACCGGGAACCCGCCCGCCATCGGGTCGAAGGCGGGCTCCGGCCCGGCCTCGGCCTCCTGGGCCCTGACCCTGCGGTCGCGGAACATGTCGACGACCAGGGAGATCAGCAGGATGGCGAGGACCGCCCCGCCGACGTACAGCACGATCCGGGAGAAGTCGTACCCCTCGTTGCGCAGCGCGCGGACGGTGGCGACAAGCATCAGCCAGCCCACCGAGACCGGGATCAGGACCTTCCAGCCGAGCTTCATCAGCTGGTCGTAGCGGACGCGTGGCAGGGTGCCGCGCAGCCAGATGAAGAAGAAGATCAGCAGCTGGAGCTTGAGGAAGAACCAGAGCATCGGCCACCAGCCGTGGTTCGCCCCCTCCCAGAACGCGGAGATCGGGTACGGGGCCCGCCAGCCGCCGAGGAACAGCGTCACCGCGATCATCGACACGGTCACCATGTGGATGTACTCGGCGAGCATGAACATCGCGAACTTGATGGAGCTGTACTCGGTGTTGAAGCCGCCGACCAGGTCGCCCTCGGACTCCGGCATGTCGAACGGGGCCCGGCTGGCCTCACCGACCATCGTCACCATGTAGATGAGGAAGGACATCGGCAGCAGGATGATGTACCACCGGTCCGCCTGCGACTCCACGATGGTGGAGGTCGACATCGACCCGGAGTAGAGGAAGACCGAGGCGAACGCGGCGCCCATGGCGATCTCGTAGCTGATCATCTGGGCGCACGAGCGGATCCCGCCGAGCAGCGGGTACGTCGAGCCCGAGGACCAGCCGCCGAGGACGAAGCCGTACACCCCGACCGCGCCGACGGCGAGGATGTAGAGCGCGGCGATCGGCAGGTCGGTGAGCTGCATCGTCGTACGGGTGCCGAAGATCGACACCTCGTTGCCCGCGGGGCCGAAGGGGATGACCGCGACCGCCATGAAGGCGGGGATCGCCGCGAGGATCGGTGCGAGGACGTAGACCGCCTTGTCCGCGCGTTTGACGATGACGTCTTCCTTCAGCATCAGTTTGACGCCGTCGGCGAGCGACTGGAGCAGGCCCCAGGGGCCGTGCCGGTTGGGGCCGATCCGCAGCTGCATCCAGGCGACGACCTTGCGCTCCCACACGATGGAGAAGAGCACGATCAGCATCAGGAACGCGAAGCAGAAGACCGCCTTGACCAGCACCAGCCACCAGGGGTCGGTGCCGAACATCGAGAGATCCTCGGCGGCGAGGACGGCACGCCCGGGTGCCGTGGTGAGTGCGGTGAGGCCCATCACGCTCGTACCTCCGATGGTTCGACGGGTCCACCCGGTGCGGCGGCGGGGCCGATCCGTACCAGGCCGCCGGGGTTCGCACCGGTGTCGGCGGGGATGCCGCGTCCCACCGAGTTCAGCGGCACCCAGACCACGCGGTCCGGCATGTCGGTGACCTGGAGGGGGAGTTCGACGGTGCCGGTGGGGCCGGTGACGGCGAGCAGGTCGCCGTCCTTGACGCCGGTCTCGGCCGCCGTGGTGGCCGAGAGCCGGGCGAGCGCCGCGTGCCGGGTTCCGGCGAGGGCTGTGTCGCCCTCCTGGAGCCGGCCGAGGTCGAGCAGCAGCCGGTGGCCCGCGAGGACCGCCTCGCCGTCGCCGGGGCGGGGCAGCGGCCGCGCCGACTCGCGCGGGTCGTCCGCGTGGCCGCCCTCCCAGCCGCCGAGCCGGTCCAGCTCGCGGCGGGCGGAGGGCAGGTCCGGCAGCGCGAAGTGCACGTCCATGGCGTCGGCCAGCATGTGCAGCACCCGGGAGTCGACCGGCGCGAGCGTCCGGGGCATCTGCTCCGGCTTCAGCGCCGCCTGGAACATCCGGACCCGGCCCTCCCAGTTGAGGAAGGTGCCGGACTTCTCCGCGACGGCGGCGACCGGGAAGACCACGTCGGCGCGGGCGGTGACCTCGCTCGGCCGCAGCTCCAGCGAGACCAGGAAGCCGACCTCGTCCAGGGCCTCGATCGCGCGCGCCGGGTCGGGCAGGTCCTCGATGCCGACGCCGGCGACGAGGAGCGCGCCCAGTTCGCCGGTGGCCGCGGCCTCGATGATCTGGCCGGTGTCGCGGCCGTGGCGGGTGGGCAGTTCGGCGACGCGCCAGACGGCGGCCACCTCGTCCCGGGCCCGCGGGTCGGTGGCCGGGCGTCCGCCGGGCAGCAGGGTGGGGAGCGCGCCCGTCTCCACCGCGCCCCGGTCGCCCGCCCGGCGCGGGATCCACACCAGGCGTGCGCCGGTGGCGGTGGCGGTGCGGATGGCGGCGGACAGTGCGCCGGGGACCGCCGCGAGCCGCTCCCCGACGATGATCAGGGAGTGCTCCCCGCGGAGCGCCTCGGCGGCGGCGGCCCCGTCGGCCTCCAGGCCGACCCCGCCCGCGAGCGCGTCCAGCCACTCGGTCTCGGTGCCGGGGGCGGCGGGCAGCAGCGTGCCGCCCGCCTTCTCCAGGCCGCGCGTGGCGTGCGAGGCGAGGGCGAAGGTCTTCTGGCCGCTCTTGCGGTGGGCCTTGCGGAGCCTGAGGAAGACGCCGGGGGCCTCCTCCTCGGACTCGAACCCGACGAGCAGGACCGCGGGGGCCTTCTCCAGCGCGGTGTACGTGACCCCCTCGCCGTCCAGGTCCCGGCCGCGTCCGGCGACGCGGGCGGCCAGGAAGTCGGCCTCCTCGGCGCTGTGGACCCGGGCGCGGAAGTCGATGTCGTTGGTGCCGAGGGCGACCCGGGCGAACTTGCTGTACGCGTAGGAGTCCTCGACGGTCAGCCGGCCGCCGGTCAGGACACCGGCCCGGCCGCGGGCGGCGAGGAGACCGGCCGCCGCGACCTCCAGCGCCTCGGGCCAGCTCGCCGGCTCCAGGACGCCGTCGGCGTTGCGGACCAGCGGGGTGGTGAGCCGGTCGCGCTGCTGGGCGTAGCGGAAGCCGAACCTCCCCTTGTCGCAGATCCACTCCTCGTTGACCTCGGGCTCGTTGGCCGCGAGGCGCCGCATGACCTTGCCGCGCCGGTGGTCGGTGCGCATCCCGCAGCCGCCGGAGCACTGCTCGCACACCGAGGGGGTGGAGACCAGGTCGAAGGGGCGGGAGCGGAAGCGGTACGCCGCCGAGGTCAGCGCGCCGACCGGGCAGATCTGGATGGTGTTGCCGGAGAAGTACGACTCGAAGGGGTCGCCCTGGCCGGTGCCGACCTGCTGGAGGGCGCCGCGCTCGATCAGCTCGATCATCGGGTCGCCCGCCACCTGGTTGGAGAACCGGGTGCAGCGCGCGCACAGCACGCACCGCTCGCGGTCCAGCAGCACCTGGGTGGAGATCGGGACGGGCTTCTCGAAGGTCCGCTTCTTGCCCTCGAAGCGGGAGTCGGCGCCGCCGTGCGACATCGCCTGGTTCTGGAGCGGGCACTCGCCGCCCTTGTCGCAGACCGGGCAGTCCAGCGGGTGGTTGATCAGCAGCAGCTCCATCACGCCCTTCTGCGCCTTCTCGGCGACAGGAGAGGTGATCTGCGACTTGACGACCATGCCGTCGGTGCAGGTGATGGTGCAGGAGGCCATCGGCTTGCGCTGGCCCTCGACCTCGACGATGCACTGGCGGCAGGCGCCGGCCGGGTCGAGGAGCGGGTGGTCGCAGAAGCGCGGGATCTCGATGCCGAGGAGTTCGGCGGCCCGGATGACCAGGGTCCCCTTGGGGACGCTGATCTCGATGCCGTCGATGGTCAGCGTGACCAGGTCCTCGGGCGGGATGGCCGCCTCGCCGCCCCCGGAGGGCGCACTCGTGGTGACTGTCATGCTTTCACCCCCCGGTGAGCGTTCTTGCCGTCGGCGTCTCTGTCGTCGGCCCAGGCCGTGGATTTCGCGGGATCGAAGGGGCAGCCCTTGCCCGTGATGTGCTGTTCGTACTCCTCGCGGAAATACTTGAGCGAGGAGAAGATCGGTGAGGCGGCGCCGTCGCCGAGCGCGCAGAACGACTTGCCGTTGATGTTGTCGGCGATGTCGTTCAGCTTGTCCAGGTCGGCCATCTCGCCCTTGCCCGCCTCGATGTCGCGGAGCAACTGGACCAGCCAGTACGTCCCTTCGCGGCAGGGCGTGCACTTGCCGCAGGACTCGTGGGCGTAGAACTCGGTCCAGCGGGTGACGGCCCGCACGACGCAGGTCGTCTCGTCGAAGCACTGGAGCGCCTTGGTGCCGAGCATGGACCCGGCGGCGCCGACGCCCTCGTAGTCGAGCGGGACGTCCAGGTGCTCGTCGGTGAACATCGGGGTGGAGGAGCCGCCCGGGGTCCAGAACTTGAGGCGGTGACCGGCTCGGATGCCGCCGCTCATGTCGAGCAGCTGGCGCAGCGTGATGCCGAGCGGGGCCTCGTACTGGCCGGGGCTGGTGACATGGCCGCTGAGCGAGTAGAGCGTGAAGCCCGGGGACTTCTCGCTGCCCATCGACTTGAACCAGTCCTTGCCCTTGTTCAGGATCGAGGGAACCGAGGCGATGGACTCGACGTTGTTCACCACAGTGGGGCAGGCGTACAGACCGGCGACCGCGGGGAAGGGGGGTCGCAGCCGGGGCTGTCCACGCCGTCCTTCGAGAGAGTCGAGCAGCGCGGTTTCCTCACCACAGATGTACGCGCCGGCGCCCGCGTGCACCGTGAGTTCCAGATCGAGCCCTGAGCCCAGGATGTTCGTCCCCAGATAACCCGCCTCGTACGCCTCTCGTACGGCCTCGTGCAACCGTCGCAGCACGGGGACGACCTCACCGCGCAAGTAGATGAACGCGTGCGACGAACGGATCGCGTAACAGGCGATCACGATGCCCTCGATGAGGCTGTGCGGGTTGGCGAAGAGGAGCGGGATGTCCTTGCAGGTCCCCGGCTCCGACTCGTCGGCGTTGACAACCAGATAGTGCGGTTTTCCGTCGCCCTGCGGAATGAACTGCCACTTCATCCCGGTGGGGAAGCCGGCGCCGCCGCGTCCGCGCAGACCGGAGTCCTTGACGTACGCGATGAGGTCGTCGGGGTCCATGGCGAGCGCCTTGCGCAGCCCCTCGTACCCCTCGTGACGGCGGTAGGTCTCCAGGGTCCAGGACTCGGGCTGGTCCCAGAAGGAGGAGAGGACGGGGGCGAGCAGCTTCTCGGGGCTCGTCCCGTTGTGGTCGATCTCGGCGGCCAAGGTCATCACTCCCCCTCCTCGGCTACGGGTCCGGCCGGGTGCTCCGGATCGGAGGCCGAGGTCTGCTGCGGTGCGTCGTGCGAGCTGAGGTGCTCGGAGGGCGAAGGGTCGTGCGGCTGCGCGCCCTTGGGCTGCCCGTCGCGCGGGGCGACGACCCGGGCCTTCGGCAGGGCCTCGCCCTTGGCGAGCCGGAGTCCGACGAGGGAGGCGGGGCCCGCGCCACCGGTGGCCTCGACGGCGCCGGGGCGCTCGTCGGGGAAGCCGGCCAGGATGCGGGCGGTCTCCTTGTAGGAGCAGAGCGGGGCGCCGCGGGTGGGCTCGACGGTCCGCCCGGCGATCAGGTCGTCGACGAGCTGCCTGGCGCTCTCGGGCGTCTGGTTGTCGAAGAACTCCCAGTTCACCATCACGACGGGTGCGAAGTCGCAGGCCGCGTTGCACTCGATGTGTTCGAGCGTGACCTTGCCGTCGTCGGTCGTCTCGTTGTTGCCGACGCCGAGGTGCTCCTTGAGCGTGTCGAAGATGGCGTCGCCGCCCATGACCGCGCACAGGGTGTTGGTGCAGACCCCGACCTGGTAGTCCCCGCTCGGCCTGCGCCGGTACATGGAGTAGAAGGTCGCCACGGCCGTGACCTCGGCGGTGGTGAGGTCGAGGGTCTCGGCACAGAAGGCCATCCCCGTACGGGAGACGTACCCCTCCTCGGACTGTACGAGGTGGAGCAGCGGCAGCAGTGCGGAGCGGCTTCCCGGGTAGCGGGCGATCACCTCCTTCGCGTCCGCGTCGAGCCGGGCGCGCACGTCGGCCGGGTAGGCGGGGGCGGGGAGCTGCGGCATCCCCAGACTGACCTCTTGGTTTGCGGTCACCGGTCGACGCCTCCCATCACGGGGTCGATGGACGCGACGGCGACGATCACGTCGGCGACCTGGCCGCCCTCGCACATCGCCGCCATGGCTTGCAGATTGGTGAAGGACGGGTCGCGGAAGTGGACCCGGTAGGGGCGGGTGCCGCCGTCGGAGACGACATGCGCGCCGAGTTCGCCCTTGGGCGACTCGACGGCGGTGTACGCCTGCCCGACCGGGACCCGGAAGCCTTCGGTCACCAGCTTGAAGTGGTGGATCAGGGCCTCCATGGAGGTGCCCATGATGTTCCTGATGTGGTCGAGCGAGTTGCCGAGGCCGTCCGCGCCGAGGGCGAGCTGGGCGGGCCAGGCGATCTTCTTGTCCGCGACCATGACCGGGCCCGGCTCCAGCCGTTCCAGGCACTGTTCGATGATCCGGAGCGACTCGCGCATCTCGTCCATGCGGATCAGGAAGCGTCCGTAGGAGTCGCAGGTGTCGGCGGTCGGCACCTCGAAGTCGTAGGTGTCGTAGCCGCAGTAGGGGTCGCTCTTGCGCAGGTCGTGCGGGAGTCCGGCGGAGCGCAGCACCGGTCCGGTGACGCCGAGCGCCATGCAGCCGGTGAGGTCGAGGTGGCCGACGTCCTTCATGCGGGCCTTGAAGATGGGGTTGCCGGTGGCGAGCTTGTCGTACTCCGGCAGGTTCTTCTTCATGGTCTTGATGAACTCGCGCAGCGCGTCGACCGCGCCCGGGGGCAGGTCCTGGGCGAGGCCGCCGGGGCGGACGAACGCGTGGTTCATCCGGAGTCCGGTGATCAGCTCGAAGAGGTCGAGAACCAGTTCACGATCGCGCAGACCGTAGATCATGATCGTGGTCGCGCCCAGCTCCATACCGCCGGTGGCGATGCAGACCATGTGCGAGGAGATCCGGTTGAGCTCCATCAGGAGCACGCGCAGGATCGTGGCGCGGTCGGGGATCTGGTCCTCGATGCCGAGGAGCTTCTCCACGCCCAGGCAGTACGCCGTCTCGTTGAAGAACGGCGTCAGGTAGTCCATCCGCGTGACGAACGTGGTGCCCTGGGTCCAGTTGCGGAATTCGAGGTTCTTCTCGATGCCGGTGTGGAGGTAGCCGATGCCGCAGCGGGCCTCGGTGACGGTCTCGCCGTCGATCTCCAGGATCAGCCGCAGCACGCCGTGCGTGGACGGGTGCTGGGGGCCCATGTTGACGATGATGCGTTCGTCGTCGGACTTGGCGGCCGATTCGACGACCTCGTCCCAGTCGCCGCCGGTGACTGTGTATACGGTCCCCTCGGTCGTGGCACGGGGTGTTGCACGGGGAGTGGTCATCAGGAGTACGACCTCCGCTGGTCCGGAGCCGGGATCTGGGCGCCCTTGTACTCGACGGCGATGCCGCCGAGCGGGTAGTCCTTGCGCTGCGGGAAGCCCTGCCAGTCGTCCGGCATCATGATCCGGGTCAGGGCCGGGTGCCCGTCGAAGATGAGCCCGAAGAAGTCGTATGCCTCGCGCTCGTGCCAGTCGTTGGTCGGGTAGACCTCGACGAGGGACGGGATGTGCGGGTCGCTGTCCGGGGCGGAGACCTCCAGCCGGATGATCCGGCCGTGGGTGAGGGACCGCAGGTGGTAGACGGCGTGCAGTTCGCGGCCCTTGTCCCCGAGGAAGTGGACGCCGCTGACGCCCGTACAGAGCTCGAAGCGCAGGGCGGGGTCGTCGCGCAGGGTGCGGGCGACCTGGACCAGGTGCTCCCGGGCGATGTGGAAGGTGAGCTCGTCGCGGTCGACGACGGTGCGCTCGATGGCGTTCTCGGGGAGCAGGTCCTGCTCCTCCAGGGCCCCTTCGAGCTCGTCGGCCACCTCGTCGAACCAGCCCCCGTACGGACGGGAGGAGGCTCCCGGCAGGGTGATGGTGCGGACGAGGCCGCCGTAACCGGAGGTGTCGCCGCCGTTGTTGGCGCCGAACATGCCCTTGCGTACGCGGATGACCTCGCCGCCGGTGTCGCGCGGGGCGGGTACGGCGTTGCCGTTCTGCTCGTCGCCGTGGTTGTTCTCGGTCACCGCAGGAGCCCCTTCATCTCGATCAGGGGCAGTGCCTTGAGAGCCGCGTCCTCCGCCTCGCGGGCGGCCTCCTCCGCGTTGACCCCGAGCTTGCCGTCCTGGATCTTCTGGTGGAGCTTCAAGATGGCGTCCAGCAGCATCTCGGGGCGCGGCGGGCATCCCGGCAAATAGATGTCGACCGGGACAATGTGGTCAACACCCTGAACAATGGCGTAATTGTTGAACATCCCGCCCGATGATGCGCAAACCCCCATGGAGATGACCCACTTGGGGTTCGGCATCTGGTCGTAGACCTGCCGCAGGACGGGCGCCATCTTCTGGCTGACCCGCCCGGCGACGATCATCAGGTCCGCCTGGCGCGGCGATCCGCGGAAGACCTCCATCCCGAACCGGGCCAGGTCGTAGCGGCCCGCGCCGGTCGTCATCATTTCGATGGCGCAGCAGGCGAGGCCGAACGTGGCCGGGAAGACGGAGGACTTCCGCACCCAGCCGGCGGCCTGTTCGACCGTGGTCAGCACAAAGCCGCTGGGCAGCTTCTCTTCGAGTCCCATGTGTGCTCCTCAGCCCCTCAGTCCCATTCCAGGCCGCCGCGACGCCAGACATACGCATAGGCGACGAAGACGGTGAGCACGAAGAGCAGCATCTCCACGAGCCCGAAGATCCCCAGGGCGTCGAAGGAGACCGCCCAGGGATAGAGGAAGACGATCTCGATGTCGAAGACGATGAAAAGCATCGCCGTCAGGTAGTACTTGATGGGGAAGCGGCCGCCTCCGGCCGGTGTCGGCGTGGGTTCGATACCGCACTCGTACGCTTCGAGCTTTGCCCGGTTGTACCGCTTGGGGCCGATAAGCGTGGCCATGACCACGGAGAAGATCGCAAACCCTGCCCCGAGGGCGCCGAGCACGAGGATGGGCGCGTAGGCATTCACGCTCCTCGCTCCTTCCAGTCGTCCTTGACCGTTGGACCGCATCGGGCGACCGGCTCGCCACCTCACCAAGATCGTGCACATGTGAGGCAGTTCACAAGCCCGACTGCACCGCATCCTATGCCCGCCACCCTGTGATCTGCGACACGGGGTACGACAACGTCTTTGTGATCTCCACCACCTGACGAACGATCATGAAGTCGCATGAGCGGTGATCTTCATACGCGAAGCGGCGAAGTGATCACGAGACGTGACATTCACCGGTGTCACCGCTGGTCAAAGGCGTGCGGCGCTATCAATAGACGGCCACTACAAGCAAATTGGCGGTGGATGGCGACGGGGTGATAAGGACACCGGTCACGGCCCGCCCCTCGCCCGGACGAGGGGCGGCGGGGACCGAAGAGGACATGTGCACGCATTCACGAACTTCCGGATCGCCCGCCTCCGGACGCCCGCGTGGACCGTTCCCGGCGAACCGTTCCCATGGAGCGGCACGGACCCTCCCCGGGGGATGACGCGGACCCTCCCCGACGAGCGGCACGGGCCCGACAGGGGACGTCGGTCGCGTGCGTGAGGGTTGCCTGCCTCCGGATACCCGCGCTGTGACCTGCGCCACCCGCGCCGCCGCGTCGGGAAACCGGGCTTGGCCACCTGCGCGAACGGATGGTAGGCGGCGGGCAATTCGGGCGTATTGCCGAAAGGTAGAGATCACGGCCCTGATCACCCCTGCCCGTTTTGCCCGTTACGGCGTCAATAAGGGCGGACAGAAAGCGGATTCACAGATTCCGAACGTAACTGTGTCGCAACACACGTTTCTTGATGGGACCCCTACAGCCCTGATAGCGCTAGTACCCATGTCCCACACCGCTCACATACCCAGCCACCGGAAGCCCCGCCAGCGCGCCTCGAAGTCGGCGCTGCGAGCCGGAGTTGCCGGTGGCGTCCTCAGCACCATCGCGGTCGCGGGGGCCGCCGGTCCGGCCCAGGCCGAGCCGGTGACCCAGACGATCGAGATGCCCACCATCACCGCCGGGCTCTCCACCGCCGTCGCCGCCTCCGCACAGGCCACGCAGCAGGTCGCCTTCGACCTGGAGGCGGAGGCCCGCGAGGACGCCGCAGCGGAGAGCGCTGCGAAGAAGGCCAAGAAGGCGAAGGCCGAGGCCGTCCGCAAGGCCGAGGCCAAGAAGAAGGCCGAGGCCGCCGCCAAGGCCAAGGCCGAGGCGGAAGCCCAGGAGCGCGCCGAGCGCGCCTCCCGTACCGCCGAGCGCACGACGCTCAGCGCCCCCTCCGGCTCCACGGCCTCCTCCTCGGGCAACTCGGCCCCGGCTTCCGCCCCCTCCGCCGCTCCGTCCGCCCCGTCCTCCTCGTCGAACGCCACGGGCTCCGCCGCCGCCATCGTCGCGTTCGCCCAGGCCCAGGTCGGCGACGCGTACGTGGCCGGCGGCACCGGCCCCAACGCGTGGGACTGCTCCGGCCTGGTCCAGGCCGCGTACCGCTCGGTCGGCATCGACCTCCCGCGCGTCTCGCAGGCCCAGTCGACCGCCGGCACCCAGGTCTCCCTGGACGCCCTCCAGCCCGGCGACATCCTGTACTGGGGTGGCGCGGGCAGCGCGTACCACGTCGCGATCTACGTGGGCGGCGGCCAGTTCGTCGGCGCGCAGAACTCCAGCACCGGTACGGTGCAGCGCTCCATGGACTACGACCGGCCCTCCGGCGCGGTCCGCGTTCTCTGATTCACAAGCGGTTCACCGGCGGCCCGGCAGGGCACGCCCGCCGCGCACGCGTGCCCGAGGGCCGCCCCTCCCCCCCGCCGGGGGGGGGGGCCGCCGGGGCGCCCCCGCCCGGAGCGGAGA
>NZ_JBEYKR010000029.1:0-53312 GCF_040703535.1 Streptomyces sp. NPDC007346 | reverse complement strand
TATGCCCGCCCCAGCCACGCCTACTGGGACCTGTCGCCGGGGTTCGATTTCGAGACCAAGCTGATCGCCAAGACCAACGCGGCGGCGGTGCTGGATCACGGATGCCGCCGATCGTGAAGCCCATGCCCCCTCCAACGGGTCCGACTCATCGGTGGTTACGACCCGGAGTGCTCGGGTGACCCTCCGTCGCTGCACTCGATCGAGTGGCGTGCGCCGTGGTGCGCCGGGTGGTGCGGCGCGGTGTGTGCGCCCCCCAGTGCTTCCGTATGCTCGCCCTCGGTCGTGGTCGCTCAAGTCAAGCGCGCCCAGCGGCAGTCGGGTTCATTCGCAGGGGTGGCGAATGGTGGCGTTTCCTCAATCCCCCTCGCGGTAGGGGTGATCGTAGGATTACCGTCGGTACACGAACCCTGGGAGGATGTGCAGCCACGGGTATGCCTCGGGCAATCCGGTTTCCTGTTCGACACCGATGGGCTGCGACTCCCGACGAACAGCACCGGTGCACGGCATTCTGATAGTGGTTCGCACGATGAAGGATTCAGCGGGGATGACGGGGAATGGGGGCGTTCCGGTGAGTGGCAGCGGCGCAGGCGATACGGATGCCGGTAAGCGCCCCAACGGGCAGTTGGGGTCGTGGTTCGTACGCAGCGGCTGGTCCAAGGGCGAGCTGGCGCGCCAGGTGAACCGGCGGGCGCGCCAGATGGGCGCCCTCCACATCAGCACCGACACCTCCCGGGTGCGGCGCTGGCTCGACGGCGAGCAGCCGCGCGAGCCGATCCCGCGCATCCTCTCCGAGCTGTTCTCCGAACGCTTCGGCGCGGTGGTAGCCGTCGAGGACCTCGGGCTGCGCACCGCGCACCAGTCACCGTCGGTGGCCGGTGTCGACCTGCCCTGGGCGGGACCGCAGACCGTCGCCCTGCTCAGCGAGTTCTCCCGCAGCGATCTGATGCTCGCCCGGCGGGGCTTCCTCGGCAGCTCCCTCGCGCTGGCCGCCGGGCCCTCCCTGATCGAGCCGATGCAGCGCTGGCTGGTGCCCGTCCCGGTCAGAGGCGCGGGCGAACCGGAGTCGGAGGCCGCCGCCCGCAGGCCCTCCCGGCTCTCCGGCCCCGAGCTGGACCTGCTGGAGTCGACCACCGCGATGTTCCGGCAGTGGGACGCCCAGTGCGGCGGCGGCCTGCGCCGCAAGGCCGTCGTCGGGCAACTCCACGAGGTCACCGACCTGTTGCAGGAGCCGCAGCCCGGCCCCACCTCCCAGCGCCTCTTCCGCTGCGCCGCCGAACTGGCCGAGCTGGCGGGCTGGATGAGCTACGACGTCGGCCTCCAGCCCACCGCGCAGAAGTATTTCGTGCTCGCCCTGCACGCCGCCAAGGAGGCCGGGGACAAGCCGCTCGGCAGCTACATCCTCTCCAGCATGAGCCGCCAGATGATCCACCTCGGCCGCCCCGACGACGCCCTGGAGCTCATCCACCTCGCCCAGTACGGCAGCCGCGACTGCGCCACCTCCCGTACGCAGGCCATGCTGTATGCGATGGAGGCCCGCGCCTACGCCAACATGGGCCAGCCCAGCAAGTGCAAGCGCGCGGTCCGGATGGCCGAGGACACCTTCGAGGACGCGGGGCTGGACGGCGAGCCGGAGCCCGACTGGATCCGCTTCTTCTCCGAGGCGGAGCTCAACGGGGAGAACGCCCACTCCTACCGCGACCTGGCCTATGTCGCCGGCCGCAGCCCCACCTACGCCTCGCTCGCCGAGCCCGTCATGGCCAAGGCCGTCGAGCTGTTCGGCGAGGACGACGAGCACCAGCGCTCCTACGCGCTCAACCTGATCGGCATGGCCACCGTCCATCTGCTCCAGCGCGAGCCCGAGCAGTCCACCGTGCTCGCCGGACAGGCCCTGAAGATCGCCAAGAAGGTCCGCTCCGAGCGGGTCAACACCCGGTTGCGCAAGACCGTCGACACCGCCGCCAGGGACTTCGGCGATGTCGCCGACGTCGCCCGGCTCACCGACCTGCTCAGCGAACAGCTGCCGGAGTCCGCCGAAGCGGTCTGACCCGGCACCACCGGCCCCGGCCGCGGCACCCCTCCCGTACAGCCCGACTCGGCTCCCCCATCGCCTGGTCACCCGGAGGGGAGCCGTGGCCGGTTCGCGTATCCGGGGCACCCTCCGGCGTTTCAACCGCACCGTATGCGGCGTGGGCTGCATGGTAGGCAGCGCACCGGACCCGCCACCTGGGATTCATTCCGTCGTAACACGCACCACCTCTTCGTCACGCTCGCGAAACACCGTGCGGCTTCCCCGGAAACGGCGCTCCGCCAATCTCATGGCGCACAGAGGGTTCCCGGCCATGATCCGCCGGCCCCCGTGACCGGCCCGCACCCTTTCCCAGTGGTCCCGCAGCATTCCCCCGCACGCCGCGGCCGCTCCGACGACGAGGAGACGCCGATGCCCCCAGGCATCACGACGCTTGCCGCAGACGCCCCTGAGCTGTCTGCCGCCAACACCGGGTTCATGCTCATCTGCTCGGCCCTGGTGATGCTCATGACCCCCGGCCTGGCCTTCTTCTACGGAGGCATGGTCCGCGTCAAGAGCACCCTCAACATGCTGATGATGAGCTTCATCAGCCTCGGGATCGTCACGATCCTGTGGGTGCTCTACGGATTCAGCCTCGCCTTCGGCTCCGACATCGGCTCCGTCATCGGCTGGAGCTCCGACTACGTCGGCCTCAGCGGGATCGGCATCACCGAACTCTGGGACGGCACCACCATCCCGGTGTACGTCTTCGCCGTCTTCCAGCTGATGTTCGCCATCCTCACCCCGGCCCTGATCAGCGGTGCGCTCGCCGACCGCGTGAAGTTCACCGCGTGGGCGCTGTTCATCGTCCTGTGGGTCACCATCGTCTACTTCCCCGTCGCCCACTGGGTCTGGGGCTCCGGTGGCTGGCTCGCCGAGATGGGCGTCATCGACTTCGCCGGCGGCACGGCCGTCCACATCAACGCGGGCGCCGCGGCCCTCGGCGTGATCTTCGTCATCGGCAAGCGCATCGGCTTCAAGAAGGACCCGATGCGGCCGCACAGCCTGCCGCTCGTCATGCTCGGCGCGGCCCTCCTGTGGTTCGGCTGGTTCGGCTTCAACTCCGGATCCTGGCTCGGCAACGACGACGGCGTCGGCGCGGTCATGTTCCTGAACACCCAGGTCGCCACCGCCGCCGCGGTCCTGGGCTGGCTCGTCTACGAGAAGCTGCGCCACGGCTCCTTCACCACCCTGGGCGCCGCCTCCGGCGCGGTCTCCGGTCTCGTCGCCATCACCCCCGCGGGTGGTTCGATCAGCCCGCTCGGCGCCATCGCGGTCGGCGCCATCGCCGGTGTCCTGTGCGCCATGGCCGTCGGCCTGAAGTACAAGTTCGGCTACGACGACTCCCTGGACGTCGTCGGCGTCCACCTCGTCGGCGGCATCATCGGCTCCATCCTGGTCGGCTTCTTCGCCACCGGCGGTGTCCAGTCCGACGCCAAGGGCCTCTTCTACGGCGGCGGCCTCGAACAGCTCGGCAAGCAGACCATCGGCGTCGTCGCCGTCCTCGCGTACTCTCTGGTCGTCTCCGGCCTCCTCGCCCTCCTGCTCGACCGGACCATCGGGATGCGGGTCTCCGAGGACGACGAGATCTCCGGCATCGACCAGGTCGAGCACGCCGAGACCGCGTACGACTTCAGCGGCGCCGGCGGCGGCACGGCCTCCCGCACCACCGCCCCCGCCCAGGACACGACGGCAGCACCGAAGGCAAAGAAGGTGGACGCATGAAGCTCATCACCGCGGTCGTCAAGCCCCACCGGCTGGACGAGATCAAGGAGGCCCTCCAGGCCTTCGGCGTCCAGGGGCTCACCGTCACCGAAGCCAGCGGTTACGGGCGTCAGCGCGGCCACACCGAGGTCTACCGGGGCGCCGAGTACACCGTCGACCTGGTCCCCAAGATCCGCATCGAGGTCCTCGTCGAGGACGAGGACGCCGAACAGCTCATCGAGGTCGTCGTCAAGGCCGCCCGTACCGGCAAGATCGGTGACGGGAAGGTCTGGAGCGTCCCGGTCGAGACCGCAGTCCGCGTCCGGACCGGCGAACGCGGTCCCGACGCCCTCTGACAGACGCTCCGCCGGACGGCCGGACGCCCTCTGACGAAGGCCCCGCCGGACGGCCGGAAGCCCTCTGACCGACGGCCCCGCCAAACGGAAGGCACCTGGGTGACGAGCACCGAAGCGATCACCGAAAGCGAAGACTCGGGACCCAGCGGCTACGCGGCGGCCCGGCTGCGCCTCCTCCAGCGGGAGAAGCGGTCCGGGCCGCCGCGCCGTGCCGCCCTGGCCCGCCTCACCGACGAGTGGCTGACCGGCCTGTTCACGGCGGCGGCGACCCGCGCCGGGGTCCGCGGCGCCGCCCTCGTCGCCGTCGGCGGCTACGGCCGCGGCGAACTCTCCCCGCGCAGCGACCTCGACCTGCTCCTCCTGCACGACGGCAGCGCCGACGCGGCGGCCCTCTCCGCCCTCGCGGACGGCATCTGGTACCCGGTCTGGGACCTGGGCCTGGCCCTCGACCACTCCGTACGCACCCCCGGCGAGGCCCGCAGGACGGCCGGGGAGGACCTCAAGGTCCAGCTCGGCCTCCTGGACGCCCGCCCGGTCGCCGGGGACCTCGGCCTCGTCGCCTCCCTGCGCACCGCGATCCTCGCGGACTGGCGCAACCAGGCGCCCAAGCGCCTCCCCGCCCTCCACGAGCTCTGCCAGGAGCGGGCGGAGCGGACGGGCGAGCTCCAGTTCCTCCTGGAACCCGACCTCAAGGAGGCCCGCGGCGGACTCCGCGACGCCACCGCCCTGCGCGCCGTGGCCGCCTCCTGGGTCGCCGACGCCCCGCGCGAAGGGCTCGACCAAGCCCGCCGCACCCTCCTGGACGCCCGCGACGCCCTCCACCTCACCACCGGCCGCGCCACCGACCGCCTCGCCCTCCAGGAACAGGACCAGGTCGCCCAGGCGCTCGGCCTGCTGGACGCCGACGCACTGCTGCGCCAGGTGTACGAGGCCGCCCGCACGGTCTCGTACGCCACCGACGTCACCTGGCGCGAGGTCGACCGGGTGCTGCGCGCCCGCTCGGTCCGCCCCCGGCTCCGCGCCATGCTCGGCGGAGGCCTGGGCTCCAGAACCACCCCCGAGCGCGCCCCCCTCGCCGACGGTGTGGTGGAGGCCGACGGCGAAGTGGTCCTCGCCCGCGCCGCCCGCCCCGACCGCGACCCCGTCCTCACCCTGCGCGCCGCCGCGGCCGCCGCCGAGGCCGGGCTGCCGCTCTCCCGCCACCTCGTACGCCACCTCGCCACCACCGTCCGGCCGCTGCCGGTCCCCTGGCCGCCCGAGGCCCGCGAGGAGCTGGTCACCCTGCTCGGGGCGGGGGAGCCCACCATCGGCGTCTGGGAGGCGCTCGAAGCGGAAGGGATCATCACCCGGCTGCTGCCCGACTGGGAACGCGTCCACTGCCGCCCCCAGCGCAACCCCGTCCACACCTGGACCGTCGACCGGCACCTGGTGGAGACCGCCGTCCGCGCCGCCTCCCTCACCCGCCGCGTCCACCGCCCCGACCTCCTCCTGGTCGCCGCCCTCCTCCACGACATCGGCAAGGGCTGGCCCGGTGACCACTCGGTGGCCGGGGAGGTCATCGCCCGGGACATGGCCACCCGGATCGGCTTCGACAAGCACGACGTGGGCGTCATCGCCACCCTCGTACGCCACCATCTGCTGCTCGTCGAGACCGCCACCCGGCGCGACCTGGACGACCCCGCCACCGTGCGGTCGGTCGCCGAAGCCGTCTCCACGCCCTCCACCCTGGAGCTGCTGCACGCCCTCACCGAGGCCGACGCGCTCGCCACCGGGCCCGCCGCCTGGTCCACCTGGCGGGCCTCCCTCGTCACCGACCTGGTCAAGCGCGTCGCCGCCGTCCTGGCGGGGGAGGCCCCCGAGGAGCCGGAGGAGGCGGCCCCCAGCGCCGAGCACGAACGCCTCGCCATCGAGGCCCTGCGCACCGGCGAACCCGCCCTCACCCTGCACACCCACCCCGAGGAGCCCGCCGGGGACGGCGAGGTGGAACCGGTCGGCGTCGAGTTGCTCATCGCCCTGCCCGACCGCCCCGGTGTGCTGCCCGCCGCCGCCGGGGTCCTCGCCCTGCACCGCCTCACCGTGCGCGCCGCCGACCTGCGCGCGGTGGAGCTCCCCAACGAGGTGGGCGAATCCGCGGACCTGCTGCTGCTGCTCAGCTGGCGGGTGGCGGCCGAGTACGGGTCCCTCCCGCAGGCCGCCCGGCTCCGCGCCGACCTCGTACGCGCCCTGGACGGCTCCCTGGACATCCGGGCCCGGCTCGCGGAGCGGGAGGCCGCCTACCCGCGCCGCAGGGGCGTCAAGGCCCCGCCGCCCCGGGTCGCCGTGGCGGCGGCCGGCTCCCGCCGCGCCACCGTCATCGAGGTCCGCGCGCAGGACGCCCCCGGACTGCTGCACCGGATCGGCAACGCGCTGGAGCGGAGCGCCGTACGGGTGCGCAGCGCCCATGTCTCGACCCTCGGAGCCAACGCGGTGGACGCCTTCTACGTCACCGGGGCCGACGGCGAACCGCTGCCGGAGCTCCGGGCCGCCGAGGTCGCCCGGGAGGTCGAGAAGGCCCTCGGCTGACCCGTACGACACCTCTTCACGGCCCTCGCCCGGCTCCGGAATCGGGCGAGGGCTTGGTGTTCTCCGGGGGACGGATACCCTGGAGGGCGACTGACCTGCCCCGCCCCCGACCCTGAGGACCGACGAGCGCCGTGTTCGATACTCTCTCCGACCGCCTTAGCGCGACTTTCAAGAACCTCAGGGGCAAGGGCCGCTTGTCCGAGGCGGACATCGACGCCACGGCACGCGAGATCCGTATCGCCCTGCTGGAAGCCGACGTCGCCCTGCCCGTGGTCCGGGCCTTCATCGCCAACGTGAAGGAGCGGGCGCGCGGCGCCGAGGTCTCCCAGGCGCTGAACCCCGCCCAGCAGGTCATCAAGATCGTCAACGAGGAGCTCGTCTCCATCCTCGGCGGCGAGACCCGGCGGCTGCGGTTCGCCAAGACCCCGCCCACCGTGATCATGCTCGCCGGTCTCCAGGGTGCCGGTAAGACGACGCTGGCCGGAAAGCTCGGCCTCTGGCTCAAGGGCCAGGGCCACTCCCCGCTGCTCGTCGCCTGTGACCTCCAGCGCCCCAACGCCGTCAACCAGCTCAGCGTCGTCGCCGAGCGCGCCGGTGTCGCGGTCTACGCCCCCGAGCCGGGCAACGGCGTCGGCGACCCGGTCCAGGTCGCCAAGGACTCCATCGAGTTCGCCAAGGCCAAGGTCCACGACATCGTCATCGTCGACACCGCGGGCCGCCTCGGTATCGACCAGGAGCTGATGCGGCAGGCCGCGGACATCCGCGACGCCGTCAGCCCCGACGAGATCCTCTTCGTCGTCGACGCGATGATCGGTCAGGACGCGGTCAACACCGCCGAGGCCTTCCGCGACGGTGTCGGCTTCGACGGCGTGGTGCTCTCCAAGCTCGACGGCGACGCCCGCGGTGGTGCGGCCCTGTCGATCGCCCATGTCACGGGCAAGCAGGTCATGTTCGCGTCGAACGGCGAGAAGCTGGAGGACTTCGACGCGTTCCACCCGGACCGGATGGCCTCCCGCATCCTCGACATGGGCGACCTGCTCACCCTGATCGAGCAGGCGGAGAAGACGTTCAGCCAGGAAGAGGCCGCCAAAATGGCCTCGAAGCTCCAGTCGAGCAAGGGCGGCAAGGACTTCACCCTTGACGACTTCCTGGCCCAGATGGAGCAGGTCCGCAAGATGGGCTCCATCTCCAAGCTGCTCGGGATGCTGCCCGGCATGGGGCAGATCAAGGACCAGATCAGCAACATCGACGAGCGCGACATCGACCGCACCGCCGCGATCATCAAGTCGATGACCCCCAAGGAGCGCGCCGAGCCGACGATCATCAACGGCTCGCGCCGGGCCCGTATCGCCAAGGGGTCGGGCGTCGAGGTCTCCTCGGTCAAGAGCCTGATCGAGCGCTTCTTCGAGGCCCGCAAGATGATGTCGAAGATGGCCCAGGGCGGCGGCATGCCCGGGATGCCGGGGATGCCCGGCATGGGCGGCGGCCCCGGCCGTCAGAAGAAGCAGGTCAAGCAGGCCAAGGGCAAGCGCAAGAGCGGCAACCCGATGAAGCGCAAGGCCGAGGAGGCCGCCGCCGCGGAGCGCCGCGAGCAGGCGGCAGCCGCCCAGGGCGGCGCGTTCGGGCTGCCGGCGCAGGGGGACAAGAACTTCGAGCTGCCGGACGAGTTCAAGAAGTTCATGGGCTGACCGGCCCGACAGGATGCGTGCGTAAGGGGCGCCCTTGAGAGAGGGCGCCCCTTACGCACGTCCGGAACGGCTTCTTTCAGGTCACGTCACGCGGACCAGTCTTACGGTCACGTCACGCGGGCCCGCCTTCGGATCACGTCGCGCAGACCAGGTAGCGGAAGACGTTGGGCATCCACACCGTGCTGTCCGCCCGCCGGTAGGGGTGCAGCGCCTCCGCGACCTCCTTCTCCACCTGGGAGCGGTCGGTGGCCCGTACGGCGGCGTCGAAGAGCCCGGTCGACAGCAGCCCGCGCACCGCGCTGTCCGGATCCGCGTACCCGAACGGGCAGGAGACCCGCCCCGAACCGTCCGGCTTGAGACCCGCCCGCGCGGCCACGTCCTCCAGGTCGTCCCGGAGGGTCGGCCGCCACCCGCCCGGCCGCTGCGGACGCGAGGACTCCGTCAGCCGGGCCGCGACCCGCAGCACCGGCGCCGTGGCGCACCGCTCCGGCGGGCCCCAGCCGGTCAGCACCACGGTCGCGCCCCGGGCCGCCAGCGGCAGCGCCGACTCCAGCGCCGGCACCAGCCCCTCCGCGTCACCGGCCGCGCAGCCGATCGGCTCGAACACGGTGATCAGGTCGTACGGTGCCCCGTCCGCGCCGGCGCCCGCCGGTGGCCCGCTCTCGTGCAGCCGGGCCCGATGCGCGGGCGCGCCTTCCACGCCCTCCTCGGGCAGCAGCCGGGCGCGCGCCAGCGCCAGCCGCTCCCGGTCGGAGTCCACGCCCGTGACCTGCGCCCCCCGCGCCGCCGCGACGAGCATGGCGAGCCCGGAACCGCAGCCGAGCGACAGCATCCGGGTGGCGGGCCCGACTTCGAGCCGGTCGTACACCGCCTCGTAGAGCGGTGCCAGCATGCGTTCCTGGATCTCGGCCCAGTCGCGGGCACGGGTACCGGCGTCCGCCGGCGCGGAGGCATCCGCGTCCCGGTGGTTCCGGACGAGCGTTGGTGTCATGGAAGCGCCCCAATCCGCCAAGAGGTCGGTCTTGCCCGAGTGGACGGCCCCCCGCGTGCGGTATGCCCGCACCCCCCGTATGCCAGAGAACTGCACATCCGCCGTTCCGTCCAGGGGGCGTGGGGCAATGGTTGCGTGCCCCGGTCGTGCGCCCCGTCGGCGGACCGCCGCGCCAGGCCTTTTCACGCCGTCGTGAGCCCGGTCGGAGCTGAGGGCCCGTCGTGGACCGCACACGCCCTCGTACCACGTCCGCTCTTCGACCAGTCTTACCCGACACCGGGCACCGGGCACGTCGAGCGGTCCGCCGGGTACCCTCACCGGCGGACCGGTAAGTGGCACCGGGCGCCGGGGCACCGCACATTCCGCGCGCCGGGCGCACCGCGCGCTGTGCACCACCTTGGTGCGAGCTGTGCGGCTTCTCCGCAGTTCGGCGCACCCGCCCGCGTCCGGACGCATCCAGGACACATCACGAGCAACTGACTGGTACGTGCAAATTATTTGGGATGCCCCGGAATAGGAACACCGGAGCGCCCGGAATCGTTGTCACGACGTGAGCACGACACCACCTGTACTTGCCGCAGAGCTGGCACAGGCGTGGGCCGACATTCAGCGGTACCACCCCGAGCTGCCCGATCTAGCCGCGCCCGAGTCCCTGATCGGAGAGTCCTCGTCCGCCTGTGGCGCCGAGCTCTCCTTCGAGCGACTGCTCCACGAGGCAGTCCACGGCATCGCCGCCGCGAGAGGAGTCCGTGACACCTCCCGCGCCGGCCGCTACCACAACCGACGCTTCCTGGCGATCGCCGAGGAGCTGGGCCTCGACCATGCCGAGGAGCCCCACCCCAGCAGCGGGTTCTCGCTGGTCACCCTGAACCCGGAGGCCAAGCGCCGGTACCGCCCGACCACCGAACGGCTGCAGCGCGCCCTCAAGGCGCACACGGTCGCCACCGCCGCCGACACCAAGCGCTCCTTCCGGGGCCCCGCCGCCCGGCACGGTTCCTCCGGGGGCGGCGTCCGGGTCAAGGCCGTCTGCGACTGCGGACGCAACGTCCGCGTCGTCCCATCGGTCCTGGCCCAGGCCCCGATCGTCTGCGGAGGCTGCGGAAAGCCGTTCCAGATCCCGGAAGCGGCGGTCGCGGTGGGGTGAGACGAAGTGGTGTGGCACAATGGCTAGCTGTACTCGACAGTCGCACAGGACCCCTCTCTCCTCCGGCTGACGCGTCCATCGGGCACTCCGAGTACCGCAACCCCACGTGGCATCTTCGTTGTGCCCAACCACGTCATAGACCAGGAGACACCACTTCCGTGGCAGTCAAGATCAAGCTGAAGCGTCTGGGCAAGATCCGTTCGCCTCACTACCGCATCATCGTCGCCGACTCCCGTACCCGCCGTGACGGCCGGGCCATCGAGGAGATCGGCCTGTACCACCCGGTGCAGAACCCCTCGCGCATCGAGGTCAACTCGGAGCGCGCGCGGTACTGGCTGTCCGTCGGCGCCCAGCCGACCGAGCCGGTCCTCGCGATCCTGAAGCTCACCGGTGACTGGCAGGCCCACAAGGGTCTCCCGGCCCCCGCGCCGCTGCTGCAGCCGGAGCCCAAGGCTGACAAGCGTGCCCTGTTCGAGGCGCTGTCCGCGGACGGCGACGAGGCCAAGGGTGAGGCCATCACCCCCAAGGCCAAGAAGTCCGACAAGAAGGCGGACGAGGCGGCTGACGCTGCCGCGTCCACCGAGTCGACCGAGGCCTGAGCATGCTCGAGGAGGCTCTCGAGCACCTCGTGAAGGGCATCGTCGACAACCCCGACGACGTGCAGGTGGCCTCGCGCACCCTGCGCCGCGGGCGCGTGCTGGAGGTCCGGGTCCACCCCGACGACCTCGGCAAGGTGATCGGCCGCAACGGCCGCACCGCTCGCGCTCTGCGGACCGTCGTGGGCGCCATCGGCGGCCGTGGCATCCGGGTCGACCTCGTCGACGTGGACCAGGTCCGCTGACCGCAGTTGAACACCGGCCAGGGCCGGGGAGGGCTTTCGAGCCGTCCCCGGCCTTTGTCGTCGGCCGCCCCGGACGTTCCCGCGACGGGCCGGCGTCCGCACACCATCAAGACGTCCGCACACCATCCATCGGAGAGACAGCGTGCAGTTGGTAGTCGCGCGGATCGGCCGCGCCCACGGCATCAAGGGCGAGGTCACCGTCGAGGTACGAACGGACGAGCCGGAACTGCGGCTCGGGCCCGGCGCCGTCCTGGCCACCGACCCGGCGGCCACCGGCCCGCTCACCATCGAGTCGGGCCGGGTGCACAGCGGCAGGCTGCTGCTGCGCTTCGAGGGCGTGCGCGACCGTACGGGCGCCGAGGCCCTGCGCAACACCCTGCTGATCGCCGACGTGGACCCCGAGGAGCTTCCGGAGGACCCCGAGGAGTTCTACGACCACCAGCTCATCGACCTGGACGTCGTCCTCGCCGACGGCACCGAGGTCGGCCGGATCACCGAGATCTCCCACCTGCCCTCGCAGGACCTCTTCATCGTGGAGCGCCCCGACGGCAGCGAGGTGATGATCCCCTTCGTGGAGGAGATCGTCGCCGAGATCGACCTGGAGGAGCAGCGCGCGGTCATCACCCCGCCGCCCGGCCTGATCGACGAGAGCGAGGCCGTGGTGGTCTCCTCCCGCGACGAGGAGCAGGCCGCCGGGGAGGCCGAAGAGGCGCCGAAGGGCGACGCCTGATGCGGCTCGACGTCGTCACGATCTTCCCCGAGTACCTGGACCCGCTGAACGTCTCCCTGGTCGGCAAGGCCCGCGCCCGCGGGGTGCTCGACGTCCACGTCCACGACCTGCGGGAGTGGACGTACGACCGGCACAACACGGTCGACGACACCCCCTACGGCGGCGGCCCCGGCATGGTCATGAAGACCGAGCCCTGGGGGGACGCGCTGGACGAGGCGCTGGCCGACGGGTACGAGTCCGGCGCGCACGCCCCGGTCCTCGTCGTGCCCACGCCCAGCGGCCGCCCCTTCACCCAGGAGCTGGCCGTCGAGCTCTCCGCCCAGCCCTGGCTGGTCTTCACCCCGGCCCGCTACGAGGGCATCGACCGCCGGGTGATCGACGAGTACGCCACCCGGCTCCCGGTCGTCGAGGTCTCCATCGGCGACTACGTGCTGGCCGGCGGGGAGGCCGCCGTCCTGGTGATCACGGAGGCCGTGGCCCGGCTGCTGCCCGGCGTCCTCGGCAACGCCGAGTCCCACCGGGACGACTCCTTCGCCCCGGGCGCCATGGCCAACCTCCTGGAGGGGCCCGTCTACACCAAGCCGCCGCAGTGGCGCGGCCGGTCCATCCCGGACGTCCTGCTCAGCGGCCACCACGGGAAGATCGCGCGCTGGCGGCGGGACGAGGCATTCGCCCGTACCGCCCTCAACCGGCCCGATCTGATCGAGCGGTGCGAGGCGGGGGCCTTCGACAAGAAGGACCGCGAGATCCTCTCGATCCTCGGCTTCGCCCCGGAGCCCGGTGGCCGATTTTGGCGCAGGCCACCGGCCGTGGAAGAATAGGCCGCTGCTGTACGTCCGGTGTGCGCCCCTGCCACAGGGGGAAAGACGCCCGCCCGACGCGATCAGCACTCCGAACCCCTCTCGATATCCCGTCGATGACCTGTGGCATCGGCGAAGAAAGCAGAACTCATGGCTTCCCTGCTCGATGGCGTCAACGCCGCCACCCTCCGTTCGGACGTCCCGGCGTTCCGCCCCGGTGACACCGTCAACGTCCACGTGCGAGTGATCGAGGGCAACCGCTCCCGTATCCAGCAGTTCAAGGGCATCGTCATCCGCCGTCAGGGCTCGGGCGTCAGCGAGACCTTCACGGTCCGCAAGGTCTCCTTCAGCGTCGGCGTCGAGCGCACCTTCCCGGTGCACAGCCCGATCTTCGAGAAGATCGAGCTCGTCAGCCGCGGTGACGTCCGCCGCGCCAAGCTGTACTTCCTCCGTGAGCTCCGCGGCAAGGCCGCGAAGATCAAGGAGAAGCGCGACAACTGAACTGCCTCCGCGGGGTGACCGGCAGGACACCCCCTGGCGTACACAGCGCGGCCGGATAGGATTCGGCCGCGATGGACACGCAAGCAGAGCACTCGGAGCGCGACCGCTCCTCGGAACCCCACGCCGGGTCCGAGGAGCGGTCGCGCTCCTCGCGTTTCCGGGGTGCTGCCGCCTCCCTGCGGCGGTGGCGGCGACGCCTCCTCGTCGGAGGGGTGGCGGGCGTGGTCGCGGTGCTGCTGTTCAGCGCCTTCGTGGTGCAGCCCTTCCTGATCCCGAGCGGCTCGATGGAGCCCACCCTGCGGGTCGGTGACCGGGTGCTCGTCAACAAACTGGCGTACCGGTTCGGCTCCGGGCCCGAGCGCGGGGACGTCGTGGTCTTCGACGGGACCGGCTCCTTCGTACGGGAGGACCTGGACGCGAACCCGGTGGGCGAACTGGTACGGGGGGCGGCGGCCTCCCTGGGGCTCGCCGAGCCGCCCGACACCGACTTCGTGAAGCGCGTGGTGGGCGTGGGCGGCGACCGCGTCGTCTGCTGCGACGCCCGGGACAGGCTCCAGGTGAACGGGGCACCGGTGGACGAGACGTACCTCCACCCCGGCGACACCGCCTCCCGGGCGCCGTTCGACATCGTCGTGCCCCAGGGCACGCTCTGGATGCTGGGCGACCACCGCAGCCGCTCCAGCGACTCCCGCGACCACCTCGGATCGCCCGGTGGCGGGATGGTCCCCGTCGAGCGGGTGATCGGCCGGGTGGACTGGCTGGGCTGGCCGCCCGCCCGGATCGGCGGCCTGGAGGGGACCGGCGCCTTCGACGGCGTACGGGCACCCGGCAGGGCGCATGGGTAACCGAGGGCGCCCGCGCGGCGTCCCGGCCCCCGACGCGTCCCGGCCCGCCGCGCCCCGCTCGCTGCCGACCCGGGCCGAGCGCCGCAAGCTCGCCAGGAAGGTCCGGCGCAAGCGCCGCAGATCGGCGATGAAGGAGATACCGGTCCTCATCGTGATGGCGCTGCTGATCGCGCTCGTCCTGAAGACCTTCCTCGTCCAGGCCTTCGTGATCCCGTCCGGATCGATGGAGCAGACCATCAAGATCGGCGACCGCGTCCTGGTGGACAAGCTGACCCCGCTGTTCGGATCGAAGCCGCAGCGCGGGGACGTCGTCGTCTTCAAGGACCCCGGCGGCTGGCTCCAGCGGGAGAACAGCGGGGACCAGGAGGACGCGCCCATCGGCGTCAAGCAGGCCACCGAGGCGCTGAAGTTCATCGGCCTGCTGCCCTCCGACGACGAGCAGGACCTGATCAAACGCGTGGTGGCCGTCGGCGGCGACACCGTGAAGTGCTGCGGCACCGACGGCCGCGTCACCGTCAACGACGTACCGCTGACCGAGCCCTATCTGCACCCGGACGACCGTCCCTCGACCGTGCAGTTCGAGGTGGAGGTGCCGGCGGGACGCCTCTTCATGATGGGCGACCACCGGTCCAACTCCGCCGACTCCCGCTTCCACCTCGACGAGCCCGACCGGGGCACGGTCTCCGAGAAGGAGGTGGTGGGGCGGGCCGTCGTGATCGCCTGGCCCTTCTCCAACTGGTCCACCCTGGAGCAGCGCGAGGCCTTCGCCGCGGTGGCGCGGGCGAGCGGAGCGGAGGCAGCGGTTCCGGGGTCGTCGCATAGGGTTGCCACGCCGGATCGCGACGGAATGGTCCGGATCCCGACCCCTGTGGAACTCCCGCTCGTTATGGGAGTGGTGGGCCTGCACCGGATCGGGCGCGGGCAGTGGCACGTATTGAGGAGTGGATGTGGGGGATTTGGCGGTCGGCGCACGATCCGGACACGGCGAACCCGAGGACCGGCCGGAGCGCGACGAGTCTCCCGTGGGCGGGGCTGCCCTCCCGCCGGGCGGTGACGGCGGTGCTCCGGGCGACGACGGGGGCGGGGGCGATCCGGGCGGTGGTACGCCGCGCAAGAAGCAGCGCTCCTTCTGGATGGAGCTGCCGCTGCTCATCGGTGTCGCCCTGATCCTGGCCTTGTTGATCAAGACCTTCCTGATCCAGGCGTTCTCGATCCCCTCGGACTCGATGCAGAACACCTTGCAGCGGGGCGACCGGGTGCTGGTCGACAAGCTGACCCCCTGGTTCGGCTCCGAGCCGGAGCGCGGCGAGGTCGTGGTCTTCCACGACCCGGGCGGCTGGCTGGAGGACACGGCGACCCCGGAACCCAACGTGGCGCAGAAGTTCCTCAGCTTCATCGGTCTGATGCCCTCCTCCGAGGAGCAGGACCTGATCAAGCGGGTCATCGCGGTCGGTGGGGACACCGTGGAGTGCAAGGAGAACGGGCCGGTCACGGTCAACGGCAAGGCGCTCGACGAGAAGTCGTTCATCTTCCCGGGGAACACCCCGTGCAACGACAAGCCCTTCGGCCCGATCGAGGTCGAGGAGGGCCGGATCTTCGTCATGGGAGACCACCGGCAGAACTCCCTGGACTCCCGCTACCACCAGGAGCTCCCCGGCCAGGGCACCGTCTCCAACGACGAGGTCGTCGGCCGCGCGATCGTCATCGCCTGGCCCGTGGGCCGCTGGGCGACCCTGCCCATCCCGAGCACCTTCGACCAGCCCGGACTCAACGCGGCCGCCGCGATGGCCCCGGCCGCACTGGGCGTGGCCGGAGCGCTGCCCCTCGTGTTCTGGCGGCGCAGGAGGCTGACCGCCGGGCGTACCGCCGGGTAGGGTGCCGACTCGGATCAGCGATTGTCGATCTCCGATGGGGGAGCGCTGGGATGAGCGGTACGAAACGCGACGACGACGGCCGCGGCCGGACCGGCACCATGGTGTCGGGTCTGGCCGTGGCCGTCGGCTGTGTGCTCTTCCTCGGAGGGTTCCTCTGGGCGGCGGTGGTGTACAAGCCGTACGCCGTCCCCACCGATTCGATGTCCCCCACGGTGAACGCCGGCGACCGGGTGCTCGCGGAGCGGGTGGACGGCGCCGACGTCCGGCGCGGTGACGTCGTGGTCTTCACCGACAGCGACTGGGGCGACACCCCGATGATCAAGCGCGTGGTCGGCGTCGGCGGGGACACGGTCGCCTGCTGCGACGAGGAGGGACGGCTCACCGTCGGCGGGGCCCCCGTGGAGGAGCCGTACATCGACCGCGGCCTCGCCGCCGCGGGGACGCGTGCGCCCGCCTCGCCGCAGGACTTCTCCGCCGAGGTGCCCGAGGGGCAGATCTTCCTCCTCGGCGACGAGCGGTCCACCTCGCTGGACTCCCGGGTCCATCTGGAGGACGCGGGGCAGGGCTCCGTACCCCTGAGCGCCGTCCAGGCCCGCGTCGACGCGGTGGCCTGGCCCATGAAGGGGATGATCGGCCGCCCCGGGTCGTTCGCCGCGCTGCCCGGCGGAGTCTCCGCCGACGGCCCGCTCCCGCTCCAGGCGGGCGCCGCGCTGGTGGGCGTGGTCCTCATCCTGGGCGGAGCCGCCTACGGCCCCCTCGCCGCCCGCTCCGCCCGCCGCGGGCGGGCCGCCGGAACCGCCCGGTGACCGCCGCCGCGCGCAGGGTCGCCCGGGTGGTGCTGCTGGACCCCGACGACCGCATCCTCCTGCTCCACGGCCACGAGCCCGGCGACCTCGCCGACGACTGGTGGTTCACGCCCGGCGGCGGCCTGGAGGGCGACGAGACCCATGAGGAGGCCGCCCGCCGCGAGCTGGCCGAGGAGACCGGCGTCACCGACATCGAGCTGGGCCCGGTGCTCTGGAAACGGACCTGCTCCTTCCCGTTCGACGGGCGGCGCTGGGACCAGGACGAGTGGTACTTCCTCGCGCGTACGGAACGGACCGCCACCGGCCCCCAGAGCCTCACCGAGCTGGAATCGCGCAGCGTCGCGGGTCTGAGGTGGTGGACTTCCGCCGAACTTCTCACGACGCGTGAGACGGTGTACCCGACCAGACTCGCCGAGCTGCTGCGCACGCTCCTCGACGAGGGCCCCCCGCGTGTTCCGTTGGTCCTCGCCGCCGAAATCGCCTGATCGTCCAGGGGCGCCGGAGGCTGACGCACAATGGGGGGACGCACGGCTGAAGGGGAAACATGCCATGAGCGCCGAGGACCTCGAGAAGTACGAGACCGAGATGGAGCTGAAGCTCTACCGGGAGTACCGCGATGTCGTCGGTCTGTTCAAATATGTGATCGAGACCGAACGGCGCTTCTACCTCACCAACGACTACGAGATGCAGGTGCACTCCGTCCAGGGTGAGGTCTTCTTCGAGGTGTCCATGGCGGACGCCTGGGTCTGGGACATGTACCGGCCCGCGAGGTTCGTCAAGCAGGTCCGCGTGCTGACCTTCAAGGACGTCAATATCGAAGAGCTCAACAAGAGCGATCTGGAACTTCCGGGAGGCTGACCCCGCGCGGCCCGTACGTCACGGGGCCGCCGATTCGTGCGAGTTGCGGTACAGACCCGGTCACCCGTGTGGGTGGCCGGGTTTTCCACATCGGGAAGGTTGTCCACCAAGATCCACAACTTCCGGCCGGCCGGGCCAGAGTCGGTGCCGGAGGTGGTGCGGAGATGAACGCACGGGGGGCACTCGGGCGGTACGGCGAGGACCTGGCGGCACGGCTGCTGACCGACGCCGGAATGGCCGTGATCGAGCGCAACTGGCGCTGTCGCGCCGGAGAGGTCGACATCGTCGCCAGGGACAAACAGGATGAATTGCAGTAGACGCAACACTCCTCGCGGTGCCGGGATGGCCGTTCTCGCTGGCCCTAGGCCCGAGTCCGCCTTGGCGGTCGGAGAGGGGGCAGTCGCTGACCTGCACCCTAGCAGGCAAACTCAACAATGTTGCGTCTGATACAACAGTGGTTGTGAGCACTCAGGCCCCCGGTTCGGCGCGTCTCGTCCTTGCGCGGAACGTCGTACACCTTGACCCGGCCCCTGCCGTTTTTGACGCGATGAAGGAGGGCTGGGCCCGGCAGCAGTCGGCCCGGTTTCTGAAGGCGTCGACGATCGATCCGCGGCTGCGGGTGATCGAGCGGCTGGAGGAGTTCTCCGGCCAGTACCCGTGGCAGTGGACGCCGGCCGAGGGCGAGGCGTTCATCGCCCATCTTCGGTGCGGGAAGAAGCCGATCCAGCTGTCGACGGCCCGCACCTACGAGGTGACGATCGAGCTGTTCCTGGAGTATCTGCTCGACACCCGCTACGGCTGGCTCGACGCCTGTCTGGAGCGGTTCGGCGAGGTCCCGCAGCAGGTGTTCCACGAGGGCAATTCTGTTCTGCACACGGTCGAGTACGAGGGTGATCCGCGGAGGCGTCCGCTGACCTACGACGAGGTCCAAGCCCTGTTCGATGCCGCCGACGCCCGGCCGGGCAAGATCAGGGGACAGGGTCGCAAGGGTGCCTTGACCGCGCTTCGAGACGCTGCGGTCATCAAGACGATCTACGCCTACGGCACCCGGCGGACGGAATCCTCGCGGGTTGACCTGACGGACCTGCGGCGGAGCCGGAAGGCTCCGCAGTTCCGCGGCTACGGCACCATGATGGTCCGTTTCGGCAAGGCGTCGAAGGGGACGCCGCCCAAGCGCCGCACGGTGCTGATGGTCCCGGAGATGGACTGGGCGGTCGACGTCCTGGACGAGTGGGTGACCGAGATCCGGCCGCACTTCTCGCCGGGCCGACATCCCGCGCTCTGGGTGACCGAACGGATCGGCCGAATATCCCCGCGGTCGATCAATGAGGCGTTCGTTACGGCCCGCGAAGCCGCTGGCCTCGACGAGGACCTCGACCTGCACTGCCTCCGGCACAGCTACATCACGCACCTGACGGAGTTCGGCTATCCCGCCCGGTTCGTGCAGGAACAGGTCGGCCACTCTCATGCGTCAACCACGGCTGTCTACATGGGGGTCTCGAACGAGTACCGCAACACGTTGCTGGAAGCATCGATGAAAGACCGACTGGGCAACGACTGGGACGTAATCAAGTGATCAAGAAGATGGGCTACCAGTGGCAGCTCCGCCAGCTGATGGCCGAGCGCCAGATGTACCAGACCTCCGACTTGGTGCCGCTGCTGGCCGAACGCGGCGTCGTCCTGTCGCGGGAACAGATCTACCGGCTGGTGACCCAGCCCCCGCAGCGGATGAGTATGGACACCCTCGTCGCGCTCTGCGACATCCTGCAGTGCACCCCCAATGACCTGATCAAGCCCGAGGTCGTCAACGCCCAGGTCCGTAAGACCGCCGACGGAGACGCCGCCCCACTGACGGCCAAGCCCCGCCGCACCGTGATCCGCCGCCCAGGGCAGTCGTGAGACAAGCCGCGATACGCAAGCAGCGCGAGCTCACCGAGGCCCGCGCTCGCTTGATCGCCTACCTCCAACGGGTGGCCGGCCCCGCGCTGACGGCCGAGGACGCCCAGGCTGCCCTGGAGAAGGCCAAGGCATGGAACCCCGGTCCGGCACGGGCCCTGGACGACTACTTCGCCGAGCATCCGAACGCCCTCACCGAGCCCTCACCACACTGCCCAGTCCAGGTGGTCCGTCTCCTCCAACACCTCGAAGCCACCGGACACGGCGACGCCGTCACCCAGCTGGCCTGCGCACGCTGCGACCGCACCGGCCTCCGCCTCACCCGGAACACCCCGGAAGGCCGCTGCTGCGACTGGTGCGTCGCCCGAACCGAACTTCGCCCCTGCTCCCGCTGCGGCCGCGACGGCCACATCGTCACCCGCCGCAAAGAGGGACCGATCTGCCGACACTGCTACTACACCGATCCGCAGGTCATTGAGGAATGTGCCGAATGCGGACGCATCCGGAAGCCAGTCCGACGCCGCGAGGACGGCACCAGCCTGTGTCAGGGTTGCGCCCCCAAGCCGGAGCACACATGTGTCCGTTGCGGGAAGCCGCGGCCGGCGCAGGCCGTCACCGCCGACGGCCCGGTCTGCAGGAGTTGCTACGAATCCCCGCCTCGGCTCTGTGACCTCTGCCAGCAGGTCAAATCGATCAGCGTCCGCAAGACCGAGGGCCAGCCCGCTATCTGCGTCGACTGCTACCGCGGTCCCAAGCGGACCTGCGTCCACTGCAACCGGGTTCGGCATGGCTTCCAACACCACAGCGGCGAGTTCTACTGCGCGTCATGCCGTCCCCGCCGGTCCCTTCCCTGCGCTGACTGTGGCGAGACCAAGCCAGTCCAGGCCAACTGGCCCGTCGGCACCCTCTGCGACACGTGCTACCAGCGGCGGAAGCGCAATCCGGCTCCCTGCGCTCAGTGCGGCACCCTGCGCACGCTCGTCGGACGGACGGAGGACGGGAACATCTGCGGCCCGTGCTCCGGCACGGACATCGACTTCTCCTGCCGCCGCTGCGGCTACCCCGGCGACATTTACGCCGACGGTTTCTGCTCGCGCTGCGTCTCCAAGGACCGGGTCCGTGACCTCTTGGGCGACGAGGATGGCAAGATCCACCCCCAGCTCCAACCGCTCGCGGAACAGCTCGGCGGCGCCCAGGAACCCTGGTCCGTCATCACCTGGACCCGCCGCAGCGACTCGGCCCGGATGCTGGCCGGCCTCGCCGCACGGCACCAGGAGATCACCCACGAGATTCTCGACGAACTACCCCAGGACTGGGGGACTCTCTACGTCCGCGAACTCCTCGTCGCCGCCGGCGTCCTGCCCAAGCGGCAGGAGAACTTCGCCCGCCTGCGTCTCTGGCTCGACACCACGCTCGCGGACGTTTCCCCACACCACGCTCGCGTCATCCGCCCGTTCGCCGAGTGGGGTGTCCTCCGCGATGCCCGGCGCCGGGCCGACAAGGGTCGCTACACCGCCGGCGCCGCCTCGAACGACCGGACGGACATCCGGACCGCGATCAAGTTCATCACCTGGCTCGACGACAACTCGATCACGCTGGTAGACCTCAGCCAGGAAGTCCTCGACCTCTGGTTGACCAAGAACCCCACCCAGGCCCGCGGTCTATCAGCGTTCATCCGCTGGGCCGTCGCCCGCCGCCTGACGAGCAAGGTCACTGTTCCGACACGGAGGCACGGGCTGCCCAGCCGATTCATGCACAGCGACGAACTCAACCAGCAGCTTCGCCGCTGCCTCAACGACGACAACCTCCCGTTGGAGGCCCGCATCATCGGTTCCCTGACCAGCCTCTATGCCCTGCCCACCACCCGCATCGTTGAGCTCACGACCGACCGCTTCCACCGCGACGGCGACAATGCCTACCTCACGATTGACCGGCATCCCGTCCTTCTTCCGCCCCGGCTCGCCGTCCTCATCGAGAAGCAGATCGCCAGCCCCAGCTGCCGCACCTCCGTTCTCCAGCAGCCGCACAACGGCACACCCGGCTTCCTCTTCCCCGGGCGCCCGCCGAGCCGCCCCCGAAGCGCCGAGACCGTCAACGACTACATGAGGAAGCACGGCCTGCCGGGCATCAGCGCCCGCAACACGGCCATGCTGGAAGCGATCACTGACCTCCCGCCCATCGTCGTCAGCGACCTCTTCGGCATGCACCCCAACACCGCCTACGTCTGGTCCCAGTACGCCCAGACCAGCTGGGCGGAGTACCTCGAAGCTGCCCAAGCCACCGAAAGCGGGATCTATTAACGAATGTGTCACAAGCCCTAACGGATGCAGGATTTCGGTCATCCTTGCTCAGGGCGGCCAGCCTCGCAGCACAGCCATGCCTGAAGTCCGTGAGCCAAGGGATAGAGCTTCGCTCCCGCGCCATCCCGGAAGACGAGCGTTCCGTACTCCTGGTCGCTGATCCAGCAGTTCAGGCCGTGTCGGTCGGCGGCGTACGACGTATCGGTGTCCGCTTGACACACATCATGCAGTTCCACGCCCAGGATTCCAGAGACTGACGATTCGCTCATCCCCATATGCGCACCGGCCCAGGACGGAACGCCTCCGTAGGTGTAGGAGTCGGGCGGCGCCAGAGCCTTGATGGGCGTGCCCACTGAGAGAGGGGCAGGGGCGTCGGCTGTACATCCGGCAACCGTGGGCGACAGTACGAAATTGACCGAATACCCGTCGCTGCCCCTGGCCCTCACCATCTCTTGCGTGCACACGAACCACTCGTCTTGGTTGCGGCGCTCCTCCACGGACAGGCGGGAGGTGTCGGCCCCCTCCGCCTGCATGGTCCCGGCTCCGACAAGGCCGTCAGTTTGCTCCACGATGCGCCATGCCTCCCGGTAGGTCTTCCCGGTCAGGTCGGCCAGCTTGGGCTTGGGGGCAGGCGCAGTATCAGGGGCACACCCAGCCAGCACGAAGACGACCACGGTCACGGCCACGCGCATACCGTTACGCAATACTCCTCCTCATTTGATCCGGTCAACGACACAAAGATTCATACCGTTTGGGGCTCGTGACACGTTCGTTAATGGCAACGGAATAGCGCAGGGTTGGAACACCGACTCCTTACCAGTCGGCGACGCACTGGTCTTCTGCGAGGTGAAGACCCGCAGGCCGGGCGGGTTCGAACATCCCATGGCCGCGGTCACCCCGGTCAAGGCGGACCGGCTGCGACGGCTCGCCGAGATCTGGCTGGAGCGGCACGGCGGACCACCGGCCGGCGGGGTCCGGATCGACCTGGTCGGGGTGATCGTGCCCCGGCGCGGCGCCCCGGTCACCGAGCACGCCCGGGGGGTGTCCTGATGGGGTACGCACGGTCGTGTTCCGTGGCACTGGTCGGCGTCGAGGGCGTGGTGGTGGAGGTCCAGGCGGATCTGGAGCCCGGGGTGGCGGCCTTCACTCTGGTCGGCCTGCCGGACAAGAGTCTGGTCGAGAGCCGGGACCGGGTGCGGGCCGCGGTGGTCAACTCCGGGGCCGAGTGGCCGCAGAAGAAGCTCACGGTCGGGCTCTCCCCGGCCTCCGTGCCCAAGAGCGGTTCGGGTTTCGACCTCGCCGTCGCGTGTGCGGTCCTCGGGGCGGCCGAGCGGATCGACCCCGCCTCCATCGCCGATGTGGTGATGATCGGCGAGCTGGGGCTGGACGGCCGGGTCCGTCCCGTACGGGGCGTGCTGCCCGCGGTCCTCGCGGCGGCCGAGGCCGGGTACGAGCACGTCGTCGTCCCCGAGCAGACGGCCGGGGAGGCCGCCCTGGTGCCCGGCGTCTCGGTCCTCGGCGTCCGGAGCCTGCGCCAGCTCATCGCCGTCCTCTGCGACGAACCGGTCCCCGACGAGCCCCGCGACGACCGGGGGCGCCCCGACGCGATGCTCGCCGGACTCATGGTCCCGGGCACCGGCCTGGGCGCCGGACTGGCCGCTCCGCGCGGCGAGGGGCACACCCCGGACCTGGCGGACGTGGCGGGGCAGCCGCGCCCCCGCAAGGCCCTGGAGGTGGCCGCGGCCGGGGGACACCATCTCCTGCTCTCGGGCCCGCCGGGTGCGGGCAAGACCATGCTGGCCGAGCGGCTCCCGGCGGTCCTGCCGCCGCTGACCCGGCAGGAGTCCCTCGAAGTGACGGCGGTCCACTCCGTGGCGGGCATCCTCCCCCCGGGTGAACCGCTCGTCTCCCGGGCGCCCTACTGCGCCCCGCACCACTCGGCGACCATGCAGTCGCTGGTCGGCGGGGGCAACGGGATGCCGAGGCCCGGGGCGGTCTCGCTGGCTCATCGAGGGGTGCTCTTTCTGGACGAGGCCCCCGAGTTCTCGGGCAAGGCGCTGGACGCGCTGCGCCAGCCGCTGGAGTCGGGCCATGTGGTGGTGGCGCGGGCGGCGGGGGTGGTGCGGCTGCCCGCCCGGTTCCTCATGGTGCTGGCCGCCAACCCGTGCCCCTGTGGGCGCCACACCCTGACCGGTGCGGGCTGCGAGTGCCCGCCCTCGACCGTCCGCCGCTACCAGGCGAGGCTGTCCGGCCCCCTCCGCGACCGGGTGGACCTGCGGGTCGAGGTGGAGCCGGTCGACCGCGCGGACCTGCTGGGGCAGGGCGGCCGGGGCGAGCCGACGGCCGTGGTCGCCGCGCGGGTGCGTGAGGCCAGGGCGCGGGCGGCCGAGCGGCTGGCCGGGACGCCGTGGACGACCAACAGCGAGGTGCCCGGACACGAGCTGCGGACCCGGCTGCCGGCGGCGCCGGGGGCGCTGGCCGCGGCGGAGCGGGACCTGGAGCGCGGGCTCCTCACCGCCCGGGGGCTGGACCGGGTGCTGCGGGTGGCCTGGACGGTGGCGGACCTGAGGGGCGCGCCCCGGCCGGAGGCCCGTGACATCGCGGTCGCCCTGGAGCTGCGGACCGGCATCCAGCGTGGGGCGCCGATGGAGGCGGGGACGCGGTGAGCGGGGTGGAGGCGGGGACGGGGCGCGGGCAGGGCCCGGGGCGGCAGGGGCGTGCGGACGAGGTGGGGCGGGACGGGGAGCGGCCGGGGCGGGGGCCGGAGCCCGAGCGGGTGGCGCGGGCCGCGTTGACGCGGGTGGTGGAGCCGGGGGACGAGCGCGCCGGGGCGTGGCTGCGGCAGGCCGGGCCCGTCGAGCTGCTCCGGGCGCTCCGCGTCGCGGACGGCTCCGCCCGGAAGCTGCCCGGGATGACCGCCGTACGGCTGGAGGGCTACCGGCTCCGTGCGGCGGCGGCCGAACCCGAGCAGGACCTGGCGGCCGTCTCCGCCGTGGGCGGGCGCCTCGTCTGCCCGGGGGACCGGGAGTGGCCGAGCCAGCTCGACGACCTGGGCGACGCGCGGCCCGTCGGGCTCTGGGTGCGGGGCCGGCCGGACCTGCGGCTGTGGGCCCTGCGCTCGGTCGCGGTGGTCGGCGCGCGGGCCTGCACGCCGTACGGGGCGCACATGGCGGCGACCCTCGGCGCCGGGCTCGCGGAGCGCGGCTGGGTCGTGGTGTCGGGCGCGGCGTTCGGCGTGGACGGTGCGGCGCACCGCGGTGTCCTGGCCGTGGGAGGGGCGACGGCAGCGGTGCTGGCCTGCGGTGTCGACGTCCCCTATCCCCGGGGTCACTCGGAGCTGATCGGCCGGATGGCACAACAAGGCCTGGTGGTGGCGGAGTTGCCGCCGGGCGCCCACCCCACCCGGAGCAGGTTCGTCCTGCGCAACCGTGTGATCGCCGCCCTGACCAGGGGCACGGTCGTGGTGGAGGCGGAGTACCGCAGCGGCTCCCTCGTCACCGCCCGCCACGCGCAGCGGCTCGGCCGGTTCGTGATGGGGGTGCCGGGGCCCGCCACCAGCGGACTGTCGGCCGGTGTCCACGAACTGCTGCGTGGTGAGGGGGTGCTGGTCACCGACGCCGCCGAAGTCGCCGAGCTGATCGGGGACATCGGTGACCTCGCACCGGACCGGCGGGGACCGGTGCTGCCCCGGGACCGGCTGGACCCGGTGGCGTCGCGGATCCTCGACGCCCTCCCGTACCACGGCCTGGCCGGCCTCCGTGACCTCGCCCGTGGCGCGGGGACCTCCGCCGACGAAACACTCGGGCGTCTGTACGAACTCCACTCACTGGGGTTCGTCGAACGCGAGGGCGACGGCTGGCGGTTGACGCGTCCGCCCCTCTGCGACGGCGACGCACGGCGAGGCGGTTCTTGACCTGGAGCATTCGGGTGAAAAGGTAAGGCCGATGACCGCGCACGATCGATCGGTGACCTGCCGGGGGCCCCTCGCCCACGGCGACGGCCCCCGGCTCCCGCCAGGTGCGGGCGGCGTGAACGGCGAAACGTCATCACGCGGCACGGATCTCCGCTCCTGTGCGGACTGCGACGCCGCAGTCACGCTACGCTCACAAGGATTCCGCCCCAGACAGAAGTCCCCCAGCACTTCACGGCAGAACGGCTCAAGGCACCACATGCCCCAGCACACCTCCGGGTCTGACCGCGCGGCAGTACCACCGGTTGCGCGTGGCACTGTGCGCCCTCCCGCCCCCTCCTCGCTCGACGAACTGTGGCGTTCGTACAAGACCACCGGCGACGAGCGGCTGCGGGAGCAGCTGATCCTGCACTACTCGCCGCTCGTCAAGTACGTCGCGGGCCGCGTGAGCGTGGGGTTGCCGTCCAACGTCGAGCAGGCCGACTTCGTCTCCTCCGGAGTCTTCGGACTGATCGACGCCATCGAGAAGTTCGACATCGAGCGGGCCATCAAGTTCGAGACGTACGCGATCACCAGGATCCGCGGCGCGATGATCGACGAACTGCGGGCGCTCGACTGGATCCCCCGCTCGGTGCGGCAGAAGGCGCGCAACGTGGAGCGCGCCTACGCCACGCTGGAGGCCCAGCTGCGGCGCACCCCGACGGAGGCCGAGGTCGCCTCGGAGATGGGCGTCACCCTGGAGGAACTGCACGCGGTTTTCAGCCAGTTGTCGCTGGCCAACGTGGTCGCCCTGGAGGAGATGCTCCAGGTCGGAGGTGAGGGCGGCGAGCGGCTCACCCTGATGGACACCCTGGAGGACACCGCCGCCGACAACCCGGTGGAGGTGGCCGAGGACCGGGAGCTGCGAAGACTGCTCGCGCGTGCCATCAACACGCTCCCCGACCGGGAGAAGACGGTGGTGACCCTCTACTACTACGAGGGCCTGACCCTCGCGGAGATCGGCAACGTCCTCGGTGTCACCGAGAGCCGGGTCAGCCAGATCCACACCAAATCCGTGCTCCAGCTCCGGGCCAAACTGGCCGACGCCGGACGCTGAAAGTCTCCCTCCGGCCACCCGGACCGAGGCTGGGACCTTCCCTCCGGCACCTGCCGCCGTAGAGTGGATGCGTGCCCAGGATTCGAGCGGCCTCCGTGGCCGAGCACCGGACCATGCAGCGCGGCGCCCTCCTGGACGCCGCGCGCTCCCTGCTGTCCGAGGGCGGTACGGAGGCGCTGACCTTCCCCGCACTCGCCGAGCGCACGGGCCTCGCCCGGTCCTCCGTGTACGAGTACTTCCGCTCCCGCGCCGCCGTCGTCGAGGAGCTCTGCGCCGTCGACTTCCCCGTCTGGGCGGCCGAGGTCGAGAACGCGATGGAGCGCGCCGAGACCCCCGAGGCGAAGATCGAGGCGTATGTGCGCCGACAGCTCGACCTCGTCGGGGACCGCCGCCACCGGGCGGTCGTCGCGATCTCCGCGAGCGAGCTGGACGCCGGCGCCCGGGAGAAGATCCGGGCGGCGCACGGAGGCCTGATCGCCATGATCGTCGAAGCGCTGGGTGACCTCGGCCACACCCAGCCGAGGCTCGCCGCGATGCTCCTCCAGGGATCGGTCGACGCCGCCGTGCGCCGTATCGAGCTGAGCGTGGCGGAGGAGCCCGGTGTCATCGCGGACACCGCCGTCGCCATGATCCTGCGCGGCGTACGCGGCTGAGCGCGGCGACCCCCGCGCCACCGCCTCACCGGCTCTCCCGCCCCTCCGGGTTCCCCCGCGCTCCCGGGTTCTCCCGCCCCTCCGGGCTCCCCCGCGCTCCCGGCTGCCCTGCCTCCGCTGGTTCCGGCACCCCGAACACCGGCAGCAGCCGTGAGGGGCCGCGTCGCAGGAGGGCGGGCGGCAGCAGCGAGAGCGGGTCCAGGTAGGCGTCGCCCCGCCGCAGCCCCCAGTGCAGACAGCCCGCGGCGCAGTGGAACGGCCCCGCCTCCAGCACGCCGACCGCCCGGCCCGCGGCCACCACGTCGCCCTTCTCCACCAGCGCCCGCACCGGCTCGTACGTCGTGCGCAGCGGGGGCGCCCCGCTCCCGGTCAGCTCGACGACGAGGACCCCGCGCCCGGCCACCCGCCCCGCGAACGAGACCCGGCCGGTGGCGGCGGCCAGCACCGTGGTGCCCGGCCGGGCCGCCAGGTCGACGCCGCGGTGGCCGGGGCCGTACGGGTTCGCGGGCGGCTCCCACCCGCGTGACAGCGCGGGTCTGCCGGCCAGCGGCCAGACCGGGCCGCCGTCCAGTTCCGTGTACGTCCCCTCGTCCGCGTACGTCTCCCCGGGCTCCTCGTCCGGCCCGGCCGCCGGAGGAGGCGCTGCTTCGGTACGTACGGTCGGCGCGAGCCGTGACCCGGCCGTCCCGGCCACCGGTGCCGACGGCAGGACGGCGGCCAGCACGGCCACGGCCGGCAGGAACATCGGCACACGGACACGGACGCGGAGCGGGCCGGGCGTACGGGACGGTAGGCGCAAGCCTCGCAGGCGCGGCAGGCGCGGCAGGCGCGGCAGGCGCGGCAGGCATCGCGGGAGTTGCGGAAATTGCGGGAGTTGCGGGGATCGTAGAAAACGCAGAGGTCGCAGAGGTCGCATGGATCAACGCTCTCCCGGAGGCCGGGATTCCGGTGATCATGGACCGCCCCTGTGGACTACTCGCCGGTTGTGGACATCGCCGTCACCCGGGACCCGGCGGGTCCCGTACACTTCTTACGGCGATCCGGGTCACCGGGTCGACTTCGCACGCCCCGCCACCTCCCTCTCAGCGGAGGTGGCCGCGCTCCTCGGTCCCTCGTGGCACGGCGCGTCGGGGCGTCAGGCGCGAGCGCAAACCTGCGCTCGCGATAACCGAGCACCTCAAGGAGTACGGCCATGGCCGTCGTCACGATGCGGGAGCTGCTGGAAAGCGGCGTCCACTTCGGTCACCAGACCCGTCGCTGGAACCCGAAGATGAAGCGCTTCATCTTCACCGAGCGCAACGGCATCTACATCATCGACCTGCTCCAGTCGCTGTCGTACATCGACCGCGCCTACGAGTTCGTCAAGGAGACCGTCGCCCACGGCGGCTCCATCATGTTCGTGGGTACGAAGAAGCAGGCCCAGGAGGCCATCGCCGAGCAGGCGACGCGCGTCGGCATGCCGTACGTCAACCAGCGTTGGCTCGGTGGCATGCTCACCAACTTCTCCACCGTCTACAAGCGCCTTCAGCGTCTGAAGGAGCTCGAGCTCATCGACTTCGAGGACGTGGCCGCCTCCGGCCTCACCAAGAAGGAGCTCCTGGTCCTCTCGCGTGAGAAGGCCAAGCTGGAGAAGACCCTCGGTGGTATCCGCGAGATGCAGAAGGTGCCCAGCGCCGTCTGGATCGTCGACACCAAGAAGGAGCACATCGCCGTCGGTGAGGCGCGCAAGCTCCACATCCCGGTCGTCGCGATCCTCGACACCAACTGCGACCCCGACGAGGTCGACTACAAGATCCCGGGCAACGACGACGCGATCCGCTCCGTCACCCTGCTCACCCGCGTGATCGCCGACGCCGTCGCCGAGGGCCTCATCGCCCGTTCCGGTGCCGCCACCGGTGACTCGAAGCCGGGCGAGAAGGCCGCCGGCGAGCCCCTCGCCGAGTGGGAGCGCGACCTGCTCGAGGGCGACAAGAAGGACGAGACCGCGGCTGCCGCCGAGGTCCAGACCTCCGTCGAGACCGAGAAGGACGCCGCGGCCGACGCCGTGACGCCGGCCGAGGCCGTCGCCGAGGCCCCGGCCGAGGCTCCGGCCGAGGCTCCGGCCGCCGACGCGGACGCCGAGAAGGCCTGACACCCGTCACAGGCTGCTGACGGCGGGGGCGGGCGCCACAAGCGCCGCCCCCGCCGTTCACCCGTAGATCTTTCAGACTTCGAGAGAGACATACAGACTCATGGCGAACTACACCGCCGCTGACGTCAAGAAGCTCCGCGAGCTCACCGGCGCCGGCATGATGGACTGCAAGAAGGCGCTCGACGAGGCCGACGGCAACGTCGACAAGGCCGTCGAGGCGCTCCGTATCAAGGGCCAGAAGGGCGTCGCCAAGCGCGAGGGCCGCTCTGCCGAGAACGGCGCCGTCGTCTCCCTCATCTCCGAGGACAAGACGTCCGGCGTTCTGCTCGAGCTGAAGTGCGAGACGGACTTCGTCGCCAAGGGCGACAAGTTCCAGAACGTCGCCAACACGCTCGCCGCGCACGTCGCCGCCACCTCCCCGGCCGACATCGAGGCGCTGCTCGCCTCCGAGATCGAGGCCGGCAAGACCGTCCAGGCGTACGTCGACGAGGCCAACGCCAACCTCGGCGAGAAGATCGTCCTGGACCGCTTCGCGCAGTTCACCGGCGCCTTCGTCTCCGTGTACATGCACCGCACCATGCCCGACCTGCCCCCGCAGATCGGTGTCCTGGTCGAGCTGGACAAGGCCGACGCCGAGCTGGCCAAGGGTGTCGCGCAGCACATCGCCGCCTTCGCCCCGAAGTACCTCTCCCGCGAGGACGTTCCGGCCGAGGTCGTCGAGGCCGAGCGCCGCGTCGCCGAGGAGACCACGCGCGCCGAGGGCAAGCCCGAGGCCGCCCTCCCCAAGATCGTCGAAGGCCGCGTCAACGGCTTCTTCAAGGAGGCCACCCTCCTCGGCCAGCCGTACGCGCTGGACGCCAAGAAGTCGGTCCAGAAGGTCCTGGACGAGGCCGGTGTCACCCTGAAGCGCTTCTCGCGCATCAAGGTCGGCATCTGAGTCCGTCCGGGCGAACAGCACCGGACCCGATAGGGTCAGGTGCAGTCGACGGCCGCGCTCAGGCCGGACGACCGCAGATCTGACGAGGAGGCCATTGCCGCTGTAGGGACACCAGACCCACCGGCAATGGCCTTCTTCGTATGTGTACGAGGAGAATTTCCATGGACAAGGGCGCGGACGCCATTCAGGCCGACGACAAGCGCGACGACACGTTTTCCGGGCGCTTCATGCTGAAGCTCTCCGGCGAGGCCTTCGCCGGCGGTGGCGGCCTCGGCGTCGACCCCGACGTCGTGCACACCATCGCCCGCGAGATCGCCGCCGTCGTACGCGGCGGCGCCCAGATCGCGGTGGTCATCGGGGGAGGCAACTTCTTCCGCGGTGCCGAGCTCCAGCAGCGCGGCATGGACCGGGCCCGGTCCGACTACATGGGCATGCTCGGCACCGTCATGAACTGCCTGGCGCTCCAGGACTTCCTGGAGAAGGAGGGCATCGACTCGCGCGTCCAGACCGCCATCACCATGGGCCAGGTCGCCGAGCCGTACATCCCGCTCCGCGCCGTACGGCACCTGGAGAAGGGGCGCGTCGTCATCTTCGGCGCCGGCATGGGCATGCCGTACTTCTCCACCGACACCACCGCCGCCCAGCGCGCCCTGGAGATCGACGCGGCGGCGCTGCTCATGGGGAAGAACGGCGTGGACGGGGTCTACGACTCCGACCCGAAGGCCAACCCCGACGCGGTGAAGTTCGACGCGCTGGAGTACGGCGAGGTGATCACGCGCGACCTCAAGGTCGCCGACGCCACCGCCATCACCCTCTGCCGCGACAACAAGCTCCCGATCCTCGTCTTCGAGCTGACCGCCGAGGGCAATATCGCCCGCGCGGTCAAGGGTGAGAAGATCGGCACGCTCGTCAGCGACCAGGGCACCCGGGCCTGACGGCCCCCCAGGATGGACAACGGCCTGCCGGTCGGACACCGTGCAGGTGAGGACGCGACGCAGGACCCGCAGGGCCCGTCGGTGACGGACCCGCTCAAGACATGCAGGAGCACGTGGTGATCGAAGAAATCCTCCTCGAGGCCGAGGAGAAGATGGAGAAGGCCGTTGTCGTCGCGAAAGAGGACTTCGCCGCGATCCGTACCGGCCGCGCGCACCCGGCGATGTTCAACAAGATCGTCGCCGAGTACTACGGCGCGCTGACCCCGATCAACCAGCTGGCCTCGTTCTCGGTTCCCGAGCCGCGGATGGCCGTCGTGACGCCGTTCGACAAGACCGCCCTGCGCAACATCGAGCAGGCGATCCGCGACTCCGACCTCGGCGTCAACCCGAGCAACGACGGCAACATCATCCGGGTGACCTTCCCCGAGCTCACCCAGGACCGCCGCAAGGAGTTCATCAAGGTCGCCAAGACCAAGGCCGAGGACTCCAAGATCTCGATCCGCTCCATCCGCCGCAAGGCCAAGGAAGCGCTCGACAAGCTGGTCAAGGACAAGGAGTCCGGCGAGGACGAGGTCCGCCGCGCCGAGAAGGAGCTCGACGACACCACCGCGAAGTACGTCGCGCAGGTGGACGAGCTGCTCAAGCACAAGGAAGCCGAGCTGCTCGAAGTCTGATGAACGACTCTTCCTGGGGCGCACCGCAGGGAGCCGGTTACCGGGGCGCCCCCGAGATGGGGGTCGCTCCGGCGGGTCCCGCCTACGATGTGCGTGAAGCCCAGCAGACTCGGCCCATGCCCAACGTGCCGGACGTTCCCGACGCAGGTAGAGACGCAGTCAGCCGTGCCGACCGGGACGGGGACGCCGCGCACGTCAGCGGCCCCCTGTTCCGTGACGAGATGCCGCAGGAGCCCATGTCCACCCCGCTGCCGTCCCCGCCGCAGAAGAAGCGTGCGGGGCGTGATCTGCGCGCCGCCATAGGGGTCGGCGTGGGGCTCGGCGCCGTCATCGTCGCCTCGCTGTTCATCGTGAAGGCCGTCTTCGTCGGCGTGATCGCCCTCGCCGTCGTCGTCGGCCTGTGGGAGCTCACCTCCCGGCTCCAGGAGCAGAAGGGCATCAAGGTCCCTCTGATCCCGCTGGCCGTCGGCGGGGCCGCGATGGTCGTCGCGGGCTACGCGCGTGGCGCGGAGGGGGCCTGGGTCGCCATGGCCCTGACCGCCCTGGCGGTGCTGGTCTGGCGGATGACCGAGCCGCCGGAGGGGTATCTCAAGGACGTCACGGCGGGTGTCTTCGCCGCGTTCTACGTCCCCTTCCTGGCCACCTTCGTCGCCCTGCTGCTGACGGCGGACGACGGCTCGTGGCGGGTCCTGACCTTCCTCCTCCTCACCGTCGTCAGCGACACCGGGGCGTACGCGGTCGGCTGGCGCTTCGGCACCCACAAGCTCGCTCCCCGCATCAGCCCCGGCAAGACCCGCGAGGGCCTGCTCGGTGCCGTCTCCTTCGCGATGGCCGCCGGCGCCCTGTGCATGGAGTTCCTGATCGACGGCGGCGCCTGGTGGCAGGGGCTGCTGCTGGGCCTCGCGGTCGCCGTCAGCGCCACCCTCGGCGACCTGGGCGAGTCCATGATCAAGCGGGACCTCGGGATCAAGGACATGGGAACCCTGCTCCCCGGCCACGGCGGCATCATGGACCGGCTCGACTCGCTGCTGCCGACCGCGCCGGTGGTCTGGCTGCTGCTCGTGCTGTTCGTCGGCTCGGGCTGAGGGCCCGTGCGGCCTCGCACACCACGTCCCACCTGCACGTTCTACGAGTGAGGGTCCGTCGTCCACAGGGCGGCGGGCCCTCACCCGTCTGTCTGCGACACTGGATGAACCATGCCTAAGCCCGGAGAACTCACTTTCGTCGCGCCCCGCGGAGCCAAGAAGCCCCCGCGGCACCTCGCCGACCTCACGCCCGCCGAGCGCAAGGACGCGGTCGCCGCGACCGGCGAGAAGCCGTTCCGCGCCCAGCAGCTCTCGCAGCACTACTTCGCGCGGTACGCGCACGACCCGGAGCAGTGGACCAACATCCCCGCCGGGTCCCGGGAGAAGCTCGCCGAGGCGCTGTTCCCCGACCTGATGTCCGTGGTCCGTCACATCAGCTGCGACGACGACACCACCCGTAAGACGCTGTGGAAGCTGCACGACGGGACGCTCGTCGAGTCCGTCCTGATGCGCTACCCCGAGCGCGTCACGATGTGCATCTCCTCCCAGGCGGGCTGCGGGATGAACTGCCCCTTCTGCGCCACCGGGCAGGCCGGGCTCGACCGCAACCTGTCGACCGCCGAGATCGTGCACCAGATCGTCGACGGCATGCGCGCCCTGCGCGACGGCGAGGTGCCCGGCGGTCCGGCCCGGCTCTCCAACATCGTCTTCATGGGCATGGGCGAGCCGCTCGCCAACTACAACCGGGTCGTCGGAGCGATCCGCCGGCTCACCGACCCCGAGCCGGACGGCCTCGGCCTCTCCCAGCGCGGGATCACCGTCTCCACCGTGGGGCTCGTCCCGGCGATGCTGCGCTTCTCCGACGAGGGCTTCAAGTGCCGCCTCGCCGTCTCGCTGCACGCCCCGGACGACGAGCTGCGCGACACCCTCGTCCCCGTCAACACCCGGTGGAACGTACGCGAGGTGCTGGACGCGGCCTGGGAGTACGCCGAGAAGTCCGGCCGCCGGATCTCCATCGAGTACGCCCTGATCCGGGACATCAACGACCAGGCCTGGCGCGGTGACCTGCTCGGCCGGCTGCTCAAGGGCAAGCGGGTGCACGTCAACCTGATCCCGCTGAACCCCACGCCCGGCTCCAAGTGGACCGCCTCGCGCCCCGAGGACGAGAAGGCGTTCGTCGAGGCCATCGCGGCCCACGGCGTGCCCGTCACCGTCCGGGACACCCGGGGCCAGGAGATCGACGGGGCCTGCGGGCAGCTGGCGGCCTCCGAGCGCTGAGGGCCCCGGCGGACACCGAAGGGGCGGCCCCACCTCACCTGACCAGGCCGAAAACCACCGGTGTAGCCTGGGCCGAAATCAACTTCATATTCCGACAGGGGAGCGCCACAGCGCTGAGAGTGCGGCACCGAGGACCGGCTGGCCGCAGACCCTCTGAACCTCGCCCGGGTCATTCCGGGTAGGAAGTTCGGACCTTACTCAAGCTGTTGCGCCCTGCCCGCTTCCGGTACGTCCCGGCGGCGGGCGGGGCCGCGTCTCTTCCTGGTCACCTCCAGGAGGAATCACATGAACACCACCAAGAAGTACGCCGCCACCGCGCTCGCCGCGGCGCTCGGCGTCACCGTCCTCGCGGGCTGCGGCGGCTCCGACGACTCCTCGACCGGATCCGGCGCCTCGAAGGGCAGCGGCTCCAAGACCGTCACCCTGGTCACCCACGACTCCTTCAACGCCTCGGAAGAGGTGCTGAAGGAGTTCACCCAGGAGAGCGGCTACACCGTCGAGCTCCTCAAGAGCGGCGACGCCGGCGCGGCGCTCAACCAGGAGATCCTGACCAAGGGCTCCCCGCGCGGCGACGTCTTCTTCGGCGTCGACAACACCCTGCTCTCCCGCGCCCTCGACAACGGCCTCTTCACCCCGTACGAGGCCAAGGGCCTGGACCGGGTCGCGGACGGCACCGAGCTGGACGAGAAGCACCGCGTCACGCCCGTCGACACCGGTGACATCTGCGTCAACTACGACAAGAAGTTCTTCGCCGACAAGAAGCTCGCGCCGCCGCAGACCTTCGAGGACCTGCTGAAGCCCGCGTACAAGAACCTCCTCGTCACCGAGAACGCGGCGAACTCCTCGCCCGGCCTCGGCTTCCTCCTCGGCACCATCGCCACCCAGGGCGAGGACGGCTACGAGGCCTACTGGAAGAAGCTGAAGGCCAACGGCGTCAAGGTGGTCGACGGCTGGGAGCAGGCCTACAACGAGGAGTTCTCGGGCTCCGCGGGCGGCAGGAAGGCCAAGGCGGACCGGCCGCTCGTCGTCAGTTACGCCTCCAGCCCGCCCGTCGAGGTGCTCTACGCCGACCCGCAGCCCGAGGAGGCCCCGACCGGCGTCTCCACCGGGACCTGCTTCCGGCAGACCGAGTACGCCGGGCTGCTGAACGGCGCGAAGAACGAGGCGGGCGGCAAGGCGCTGCTGGACTTCCTGATCGGCAAGACGTTCCAGGAGGACGTCCCGCTGAACATGTTCGTGAACCCCGTCGTGACGGACGCGAAGCTGCCGGAGATCTTCACCGAGTTCGGCGAGAGCATCGAGAAGCCGGCCACGGTGGCCCCGGACAAGATCGCCGCCAACCGTGAGCAGTGGGTCCAGACGTGGCACTCGCTCGTCGTGAAGTAGGCGGCCCCACCCAAGGCGGCCCCACCGAAGCCGCCGGGCCCGGACCGGGGTCCGGCGGCGGCGGGCGGCGTGGGGCGGCGGTGCGGCTCGGCCTGATGGCCGTGCCCGTCGCCTTCTTCGCCGTCTTCTTCGCCTACCCCGTGTCCGCGATCGTCGGCCGCGGGCTGAAGACGGACGGCGTCTGGCAGTTCGGGCGGGTCGGCGAGGTGCTGGCCCGTCCGGACATCCTCGACGTCCTGTGGTTCACCACCTGGCAGGCGCTCGCCTCGACCGCGCTCACCCTGCTGATCGCCCTGCCCGGCGCGTACGTCTTCGCCCGCTTCGACTTCCCCGGCAAACAGGTGCTGCGCGCGGTCGTCACCGTGCCGTTCGTGCTGCCCACCGTCGTCGTCGGCACCGCGTTCCTGGCGCTGCTGGGGCGCGGCGGCTTCCTCGACGAGCTGTGGGGTCTGCGGCTGGACACCACCGTGTGGGCGATCCTGCTCGCGCACGTCTTCTTCAACTACGCGGTGGTCGTCCGGACGGTCGGCGGCCTCTGGTCGCAGCTGGACCCGCGCCAGGAGGAGGCCGCCCGGGTGCTCGGCGCCGGACGGTTCGCCGCCTGGCGGCGGGTGACGCTGCCCGCGCTCGGCCCGGCGGTGGCCGCCGCCGCGCTGATGGTCTTCCTCTTCACGTTCACCTCGTTCGGTGTCGTGCAGATCCTCGGTGGCCCCTCCTACTCCACCCTGGAGGTGGAGGTCTACCGCCAGACCGCCCAGCTGCTCGACCTGCCGACGGCCGCCGTGCTGACCATGGTCCAGTTCGTGGCGGTCGGCGCGATCCTCGCCCTGCACGCCGTGACCGTACGCCGCCGGGAGCGGGCGCTGAAGCTCGTCGACCCGGCGCAGACCTCCCGCCGGCCGCACGGCGCCGGACAGTGGGCGCTGCTCGGCGGGGTGCTGCTCACCGCGCTGCTGCTGATCCTGCTGCCCCTCGGCGTGCTGGTGGAGCGGTCGTTCGACGGGCCGGACGGTTACGGCCTCGGCTACTACCGGGCCCTCCAGTCGGCCGGGGGCAGCGGCTCGACCTTCCTCGTACCGCCGCTGGAGGCGGTCGGCAACTCCCTGCGGTACGCGTTCGTCGCCACCCTCATCGCCCTGGTCGTCGGCGGACTGGCGGCTGCCGCCCTGACCCGGCGGGCGGGACGGCTGGTACGCGGATTCGACGCGCTGCTGATGCTGCCGCTCGGGGTCTCCGCCGTCACCGTCGGCTTCGGCTTCCTCATCACCCTCGACAAACCGCCGCTCGACCTGCGGACCTCCTGGATCCTGGTCCCGCTGGCGCAGGCGCTGGTGGGCGTCCCCTTCGTCGTACGGACCATGCTCCCCGTGCTGCGCGCGGTGGACGAGCGGCTGCGCGAGGCCGCCGCCGTGCTGGGGGCCTCCCCGCTGCGGGCCTGGCGCGAGGTCGATCTGCCGCTGGTGCGGCGGGCGGTGCTGGTCGCGGCGGGCTTCGCGTTCGCCGTGTCGCTCGGCGAGTTCGGCGCCACCGTCTTCATCGCCCGGCCCGACAACCCGACCCTGCCGGTCGCCGTCGCCCGGTTGCTGGGCCGGTCCGGGGAGCTGAACTACGGGCAGGCGATGGCTCTCAGCACGATCCTGATGCTGGTGTGCGCCGTGTCGCTGCTGCTCCTCGAACGCATCCGTACCGACCGATCCGGGGAGTTCTGACCACCATGCTGAGCTTGCAGGCAGCCACCGTACGGTTCGGGAAGCGGACGGCCCTCGACGCCGTCGACCTGGAGGTCGCCGACCACCGGATCGTCTGCCTGCTCGGCCCCAGCGGCAGCGGGAAGTCCACCCTGCTGAGGGCCGTCGCCGGGCTCCAGCCCATGGACGGCGGCCGGGTGCTGCTGGCCGGCCAGGACCAGAGCGGCGTCCCCGTCCACCGGCGCGGGCTCGGCCTGATGTTCCAGGACCACCAGCTCTTCCCGCACCGCGATGTCGGCGCCAACGTCGCCTTCGGGCTGCGGATGCACGGCACCGGGCGCGCCGAGAGCGAGCGCCGGGTCCGCGAACTCCTGGAGCTGGTGGGCCTCCCCGGCGCGGAACGCCGAGCGGTGGCCGCCCTCTCCGGCGGTGAGCAGCAGCGCGTCGCCCTGGCCCGCGCCCTGGCCCCGCGCCCCAGGCTCCTGATGCTGGACGAACCGCTCGGCCAGCTCGACCGCAGCCTGCGCGAACGGCTCGTCATCGAACTGCGCACCCTCTTCCAGGAGTTGGGTACGACAGTGCTCGCGGTCACCCACGACCAGGGCGAGGCGTTCGCGCTCGCCGACCAGGTGGTGGTGATGCGGGACGGGCAAATCGCCCAGGAGGGCAGCCCGCTGGACGTCTGGCAGCGGCCCGCCTCCGCGTTCGTCGCCCGCTTCCTCGGCTTCGACAACGTGACCCCGGCGACCGTGACCGGCCGGGCCGCCGCCACCGCCTGGGGCAAGGTGCCGGTGCCTGAGGGCTCACCCCAGGGCGAGGCCGACCTGCTGGTCCGCCCCGCCGGGGTCCTGATCGGCTCCCCGGAGGACGGGCTGCGCTGCACGGTCGGCGTACGGACGTTCCGCGGGAACCACGTGACCGTGCGGCTGGCCCCCGAGAACGCGCCGGTGCTGGAGGCCGAGTGCGCCCTGCGGGACACGCCGGACGAGGGCGCCGTCGTGGGCGTCCGCTTCGACGCGGCGGAGACGGTGGTGCTGGCGGGGGGCTGACGTATCGGCCGGCGCCCCAGGGCGTGTCAGCCGGCGCGGGTCCCCGCCACCACCAGCCCCAGTTCGTAGGCCAGGATCACCGCCTGCGCCCGGTCCCGCAGCCCCATCTTCGCGAAGAGCCGGTTGATGTGGGTCTTGACCGTGTGGTCGGTGATGGTCAGCCGGGCGGCGATGTCCGCGTTGGACAGGCCCTGGGCGATGAGGACGAGCACCTCCGCCTCGCGCGCGGTCAGCCCCTCGACGGAGCGGACCGGTGGCGCGCTGACCCGCTGCCGGGTGAACTCCGCGATCAGCCGCCCGGTGATCTCGGGGGCCAGAAGGGCGTGCCCGTCGGCCACCACCCGTACCGCGTGGAGCAGTTCGGGGAAGGTCGCGTCCTTGAGGAGGAAGCCGCTGGCCCCCGCCGTCAGGGCGTCGTACACGTACTCGTCCAGGCCGAACGTCGTCAGCATCAGCGCCTTCGTCGCCCCGCCCGACGCGGTGACGATCTCGCGGGCCGCGTCGATCCCGCCGAGCCGGGGCATCCGGATGTCCAGCAGCGCCACGTCGGGGCGGAGTTCGGCCACGACACGGACCGCCTCTTCACCGTCGCGCGCCTCACCGACCACCTCGATGTCCTCCTGGGTGTCCAGCAGGCTGGAGAACGCCGTCCGTACGACCGCCTGGTCGTCGGCGACGATCACTCGGATCACCACGGGAGTTCCGCCTCCACGAGATAGCCGCCGGCCGGACCTCGGCCGGTGGTGAGTCTGCCGCCCAGCAGCGCGGCCCGTTCGCGCATGCCCACCAGGCCGTGGCCGGGACGCCCGGCCGGCCCCGCCGCCGGGGCGGTGGGCGGCCCCGGCCCGTCGTCACCGACCCGGACCCTCAGCAGCCCCGGCTGGTGGTCGATCTCCACCACCGCGTGCGCGCCCGGGGCGTGCCGGCGCACATTGGTCAGGGCCTCCTGCACGATCCGGTACGCCGACAGCTCCCAGGAGGCCGGCAGCGGCACCTCCTCGCCGCTGACGCGCAGTTCGGCCGAACCGTCGACCGCCCGGTGCTGGTCCAGGAGTTCGCCGAGCGCGGCCAGCGACGGTTGCGGGGCGGTGAGGACGGGCGCGTCGGTGCCTGTGCGCAGCACCCCGAGCAGCCGGCGCAGCTCCGCCATCGAGGACCGTGCCGTGCCCGCGATCTCCTGGAAGGCGTCCCTGGCCGGTGGCGAGAGGTCCGGCGTCGTGTACGTGGCGCTCTCGGCCCGCACCGCGATCATCGAGACCGAGTGCGCGATCATGTCGTGCAACTCCCGTGCGATGGCGGCCCGTTCCGCCTCCGCCGCCTGCCGCCGCTCCATCGCCAGCAGCCGGGACTGGGCGGCGGCCCGGGTGTGCCGGGCCTCCTCACGGGCCCGCACCGCGTCCCCCGCGCTCACCGCACCCAGGATGGCCACCGTCACCACCAGCGTCTCGGCGTACAGCCCCAGGCTGAACCGGTCGGTGCCCTGGAGCACCGGAAGGCCGGGGGAGCCGTCCCGGGTCCAGCGGTCGATGTGCACCAGATTGACCACCAGCGCGGCGAGCGCACCGGCCGGTACCAGCACCGCCGGATGCTGCACCCGGTGCCGCCCCAGCGTGTAGCACCCCATCAGCAGACCGGCCACCGTCGCGTACGCCATGTTGCCGTCGGTGGCGAAGCCGAGCAGCGCCGCGCCGACGGTCAGCAGCCCGACGGTGGGGTGGGCGGTCCGCAGCGCCAGCGAGGCCGTGCACAGCAGCACCGCGAAGGCCGTGATCGCCGAACCCGGTACGAGAAGCAGCTCCACGACGGCGAAGAGCGTCAGCGCGCCCCCGGTCAGCCCGGCGTACGCGGGCGCCGACGTCAGGCGCCGCAGCCGGCGCCGCAGGTTCCCTTCCGGTGGCGGGGGCTCGACGGCGGCCGCTGCCGTTCCGGTCTCCCCGGTGGTGCGTGTCATACGACGATTCTTCGTCACCGCCCCGGGAGAACGCATCGGAGCACGGGGGGAATTCGCGGGCCCTTGTCATACCACGGGTTGACCCGAAGGACCGGACGGTGGTGTGACGTTCTGTGAACGGGCCGTTCCTAGCCTCGGACCCATGGCGACAACAGCCCTTTCCACCACCCCTGACCAGCGACGACATCGGCGACAGGAACGCTTCGCGCTGCCCGGCGGCCCCGGCTGGTGGACGTTCTGTGCGGCGGCGTCCCTGGCTCTGGCCGCCCTGACCTCCCTCGGCCCGCACCGCGTCTGGGGCGCCGCCGGCGCACTCGGTTACGCGGCGGCCGCCGTGCTCGCCGCTCGCGGACGCCCCGCCCGGACCGTGAACGCGGTCGCCGCCCTGGGCGCGGTCGGACTGCCGCTCGCGCTGCTCCTCGCCCTGGACCGGGCCCAGTTGGAGGTGGCGGTGGTGGCCCGTTCGGCCGCGCTCCTGCTGGCGGACGGAACGCCGTACTCCGCGCACCCCCTGGTACCCGAGGACTTCACCCCGTACCTGCCCGGCATGGCGGCCTTCGGGCTCCCGGAGGCGGTGGCCGGGGCCGGTCCGCTCACCGACCCCCGGCTGTGGATGGGCGCGGCCTTCCTCGCCGCACTCGCGTACGCCCTTCCGGCCGGGGCCCGGCGCGACCCGCTGCTGTGGACCGCCGCCTGCCCGCTCGTGGCGCTGCCGCTCGCGGTGGGCGGGGTGGATCTGCCGGTGGCCGGCCTGATGTGCCTGGGGCTGGCGGAGGCGGGCCGGGGGAGGGCCGGGCGCGCGGGGCTCTGGCTCGGGCTCGCCGCCGCGCTCAAGTGGACGGCCTGGCCCGCGCTGCCGGTCGCGCTCGCGCTGCTCGCGGCCGCTTCCGTACGGGAACGCCGTGGCCGTGCCGCCCTGCGCTGCGCGCTCGTCGCCCTCCTCACCGCCGCCGCGCTCGTCCTGCCCGCCGCCCTGCGCGACCCCGGCGCCTTCCACGCCCATGTCGTCGCCTTCCCCCTGGGCCTGACCGACGCGGTCTCCTCCGCCGCCAGCCCGCTCCCCGGCCGGCTGCTCGCCACCCACGTCCCGGGCGGCCGGACCCTGGCCCTGCTCCTGCTGGGAGCGAGCGCCCTCCTGGTGGCCCTCTCCCTGCTCGTACGCCCTCCGGCCACGGCCTCGGACGCCGCACTGCGGCTCGCGCTCGGGCTGCTCCTCGCCATCGCGTTCCTGCCCGCGACCCGGCTCGGATACCTGGTGCACCCGCTGGTCCTCGCGGTGTGGGCGGGGGCGTCGAGGCAACGGCCCGCCGACCCCCTCGCACGCGCACTCATACGTGCGCGCGTACGCGTACGGAAGAAGGCCGCGCGATGACTGTCCGCCGCGCCCCCGCCCCTCACGCGTACCGAAGGAAGACAACGCGATGACCCTCCGCCGCACCCTCGTCGTCACCAACGACTTCCCGCCGCGCCAGGGAGGCATCGAGACCTTCGTCCACGCCATGACCGGACGCTTCCCCGCCGAATCCGTCGTCGTGTACACCTCCGCCGAACCGGGAGTGACCGCCCATGACGCCGCCCTCCCGTACCCCGTGGTCCGCGACCCCTCCCGGATGCTGCTGCCGACCCCGCGCACCACCGCCCGCGCCGTGGAGCTCGCCCGGCGCCACGGCTGCGACAGCGTGTGGTTCGGGGCCGCCGCGCCGCTCGGGCTGATGGCCGGGGCGCTGCGCCGCGAGACCGGGATACGGCGGGCCGTGGCCACCACGCACGGGCACGAGGTCTGGTGGGCCCGCACCCCGGGGCCCAGGGCGCTGCTCCGGCGCATCGGGGCCCGTACCGACGCGGTGACCTACCTCGGCGCCGCCACCCGCGCCCCGATCGCCGCCGCGCTCGGCCCGACCGCCGCCCGCCGGATGGTGCGGCTCGCGCCGGGGGTGGACGCGGAGGCGTTTCGCGTACGGGGCGACAGGCGCCGGGTGCGCGAACGGTACGGGCTCGGCGCGCGGCCGGTGATCCTCTGCGCGGCGCGGCTCGTCCCCCGCAAGGGCCAGGACACCCTGATCCGCGCGCTCCCCGCCGTACGGCGTGCGGTGCCCGGCACCGTACTCCTGCTGACCGGCGACGGACCGTACGCCCGCACCCTGCGCCGGCTCGCCGCGGAGACCGGGGTCGCGCAGGAGGTGATCCTCACCGGCGGGCAGCCGCACGCGCAGATGCCCGGCCACTACGCCGCCGCCGACGTCTTCGCCATGCCGTGCCGGACCCGCAGGCGCGGCCTGGAGGTGGAGGGGCTCGGCATCGTCTTCCTGGAGGCGGCGGCGGCCGGGCTGCCCGTCCTCGTCGGCGACTCGGGCGGCGCGCCGGACGCCGTACGGGACGGGGAGACGGGACACGTGGTCGACGGGCGGGACGTCGGCGCCGTCGCGGACCGGCTCGTCGGGCTGCTGCGGGATCGCGAAGCCGCCGCCGCGATGGGGGAGAAGGGCCGGGCCTGGGTCCGCGAGGCGTGGGGGTGGGACGGGGCGTACGCCACCCTGGAGGGGCTGCTGCTCCCCTGACCCGGCGCGACAGGACCGGACGGGCCGGGCAAGCTGGAGACGGCGCCCGGGGGACCCGATCTCCGGGGCCCGGGGCCCGGGGGCCCTCGGGACCCCGGGCTGTCCGGGCCCTGAAACCCGGGCCGGACCCGGCCGTCGAACCCGGGCCCGTTCCGCCGGGGGCCCGCTCCTCCGGGGCCCGCCCCGGCCCGCGACCACGAGACGAGGACCGTGACCATGAACGGTGGCACCCGCCAGGGCATCGACCTCACCCGCGTGCTGAACGCCCCGCAGCGGCGGGTCTTCGCGGCCTGGACGTCACCGGAGGACTTCGCCGCCTGGTACGGCGGCGAGGCCGAGGTCCCGCTGGACCGGGTGTCGATGGACGTGCGATCCGGCGGCCAGTGGAGCCTGGTCATGGTGATGCCGGGCGTCGAGATGCCGTTCCACGGGGTGTACCGCGAGGTGAGCGAGCCCGACGGACTGGTCCTCACGCTCAAGGACGGCTCCGCGCCGGGGGACCCCGAGGACACGGAGGGCGAGACCATCACCGTCACCTTCACCGATCTCGGCCACGGAACCACCGAGCTGGCCTTCCAGCAGCGCGGCGGCAACCTCACCCCCGCCCAGTACGCGGCGGCGGAGGACGGCTGGGAGGCCTTCTTCGACGCCCTCGCCGCCCGGCTCGCCACCCATCCCTGACCGAGCCGCCCCCCCCCCGCCCTCCGAAGCGGCCTACTTCGCCAGCGGCAGCGCCGCCAGCTCAGCGACCAGCCAGGTCAGCGGCGCGAAGACGGCCAGCAGCGCGACGGCCCGCAGCGCGGTCGCGGCACGCGGCACGGAGGCCGGCGCGCCCATCCGCAGCAGCGCCCCGGCGGTGTGGGCACGGGCCTGCTTCGCCTCCAGGGCCGAGGTCAGCAGCGTCGCCACCGTGCAGCCGAGGACCAGCACCGCACCCAGCGCGGTGAGCGGGCCGTAGGGGCGCTCGTCGCCCCCGTACAGCGCCGACGCGGCGATCGACGCGGCGATCACGGCGCAGACGATCCCGAGCGGCCGGCCGATCCGGCGCGCCTCGTCCATCAGGAACCGGCCCGCCAGCAGGCGTACGGCACCGGGGCGCACGGCCTGGAGCGCCCGCCCGCACAGATAGGTCAGGCCTGGACCGGCCATGGCCAGACCGATCGCCGCGAGCGTCCAGCCGGCCAGCACCGCCACCGGGGTCGCGTCGAACCGGCCCGGCAGCGGGAACGCGCTCCCCACCCCGTCCCGCGACGCGTACGCCTCGACCGCCAGCCCCGCGGCCACCAGCGCCACGCCCCAGGGCAGACCGCTCGGCGCGGGAGCGGGCTCCGGCAGCTCCTCGGAGCCGAAGGTGTCCCGCGCCGGGTCGGGGCGCGACCGCAGCGCCAGCGCGCTCGCCGTCGCCGACGCCACCGGTACGAGAGCCAGCAGCATGAGCGCGGCGGCCGGCGGCAGCGGGGTGCCCGCGCCGAGGAACTCCGCGGCGCCGCCGTCGAACGGCATCCCGGTCAGGTCGCCGCGCAGATGCAGGAAGAAGAGCAGCGCCACGATCGAGCCGAGCGTGGTGGAGACGGCGGTCGAGACCGCGGCCAGCACCGAGAGCCGCACCGGGCCGAGGCCCATCGAGGAGAGGCCGGGGCGGGGCCGGGTGCTCGGATCCGCGCGGGCCACCGCCACGGCGAACTGCACGGTGGCGGCCAGCGGGACGAAGCACCACAGCAGCCGCAGCACCGAACCGGCGGACGAGGGGTGCGCGGAGGCGTATCCGAGGGAGGACAGGAGGAGGAAGCCGACTCCGGCGGAGGCGGCGGCGACGAGCAGCCGCCGGACCAGGACGAGGGGATGCGTACCGCGGGTCAGACGGAGAGCGAGCACGCCGCGCTGCCCTCCGCATCGGGTACGCCGGGCACGGCCGTGGTGGCGACGCGGCGGCCGTCCAGCAGGGAGACGGTCCGGTCGGCGAGGGCGGCGACCTCGGCGTCATGGGTGGCCAGGACCACCGTGATGCCGTGCGAGCGGGTCGCGGCGGTCAGCGTCCGCAGGAGCTGGGAGCGCTCGGCCCGGTGCAGCGTCGCGGTGGGCTCGTCGCCGAAGATGACCGTCGGCCGGGCGCACAGGGCGCGGGCGACGGAGACCCGCTGGCGTTCGGCCTGGAGCAGCGCGTGCGGGCGCTTCCTGGCGAGGGCGGCGATGTCCAGGCGCTCCAGCCACTCGGTGGCGGCCTTCTTCGCGGCCCGGTGCGAGGCGCCGCGCAGCAGCAGGGGCAGCGCCGCGTTCTCCCAGGCGGTCAGCTCGGGGACGAGTTCCGGGTCGGCGGCGATCCAGCCGAACCGTTCCCTCCGCAGCCGCTCGCGCACCCGGGGAGCCATCGTGTGCACGGGGACGCTGTTGAACCAGACCTCGCCCTGCTCGGGCACCAGCCGGCCCGACAGGCAGTGCAGCAGAGTCGTCTTCCCGCTGCCGCGCGGGCCGGTCACGGCCAGGATCTCGGCATCGCGGATGCCCACGGAGACACCGTCGAGACCGGGTGATCCGTTGTGGGAGTGGTGCAGGGAACGCGCCCAGATCACGTCGTTGTCCGGCGGGGCCACCATGGCGTACACCTCGGTTCGGATGAGTTTTCCCGTTCCCCCGTACGGGGGAACGAGGACGCGGCCGATCGGTCACTGGGCACCGTAGATAGCCGGACCGGGGTGTACGCACAGCACACGGCCCGGACGCATCCCATCTCACTCGAAAGGGTGCGATCCGGGCCGGGTGGACCGTATGAAATGTCCGCTGAATGATGATCGTCCAGGCGGGGGCGGGGTGGTCGACTTCCGACGGACCGGAGCACGGATGCTCTGATCGGCGCATGGATCGATGCTCGGATCAGTGCATGGGTCAGCGCACGGACGTACGGACCGGGGCTCTGATCAGAGCTTCGTCCACGCCTCCGTCAGCACGGCCCGCAGGATGCCCTCGATCTCGTCGAACGTCGACCGGTCAGAGATCAGCGGCGGCGCGAGCTGGATGACCGGGTCGCCGCGGTCGTCGGCCCGGCAGTACAGGCCGTTGTCGTACAGCGCCTTGGAGAGGAAGCCGTACAGGACGCGCTCGGTCTCCTCGTCGGTGAAGGTCTCCTTGGTGGCCTTGTCCTTCACCAGCTCGATGCCGTAGAAGAAGCCGTTGCCGCGGACGTCGCCGACGATCGGCAGGTCGTGCAGCTTCTGCAGCGTGGTGAGGAAGGCGTTCTCGTTGTCCAGGACGTGCTGGGTGAGGTTCTCGCGCTCGAAGATGTCCAGGTTGGCGAGGCCGACCGCCGCGGAGACCGGGTGGCCGCCGAAGGTGTAGCCGTGCAGGAAGGTGTTGCCGCCCTGGTAGAACGGCTCGGCGATCCTGTCCGAGACGATGCAGGCACCGATCGGGGAGTAGCCGGAGGTCATGCCCTTCGCGCAGGTGATCATGTCCGGCACATAGCCGAACTTGTCGCAGGCGAAGATCGTGCCGAGGCGGCCGAAGGCGCAGATGACCTCGTCGGAGACGAGCAGCACGTCGTACTTGTCGCAGATCTCGCGGACCCGCTGGAAGTAGCCGGGCGGCGGCGGGAAGCAGCCGCCCGCGTTCTGCACGGGCTCCAGGAAGACCGCGGCGACGGTGTCCGGGCCCTCGAAGAGGATCTCCTGCTCGATCTGGTCGGCGGCCCAGCGGCCGAAGGCCACCGGGTCGTCGCCGAAGAGCGGGGCGCGGTAGATGTTGGTGTTGGGCACCTTGTGCGCGCCGGGGACCAGCGGCTCGAAGGGGGCCTTCAGGGCGGGCAGGCCCGTGATGGACAGGGCGCCCTGCGGGGTGCCGTGGTAGGCGACCGCCCGCGAGATGACCTTGTACTTGGTCGGCTTGCCCTGGAGCTTGAAGAACTGCTTGGCCAGCTTCCAGGCGGTCTCGACGGCCTCGCCGCCACCGGTGGTGAAGAAGACCTTGTTGAGGTCGCCCGGCGCGTGATCGGCGAGGCGCTCGGCCAGCTCGACGGCCTTCGGGTGGGCGTAGGACCACACCGGGAAGAAGGCGAGCTCCTGGCCCTGCTTGTACGCCGTCTCGGCCAGCTCGTGGCGGCCGTGGCCGGCGTTGACCACGAACAGGCCGGAGAGGCCGTCGAGGTAGCGCTTGCCCTGGGCGTCGAAGATGTGGGTTCCCTCGCCACGCACGATGGTGGGGACGGGCGCGTTCTCGTAGTCCGACATGCGGGTGAAGTGCATCCACAGGTGGTCGTACGCGGTTCGGCTGAGGTCCTTGCTCACGGCTATCGGGTTCCCCACATGTAGGTCTGCTTCTTGAGCTTGAGGTAGACGAAGCTCTCGGTGGAGCGCACGCCGGGGAGGGTCCGGATGCGTTTGCCGATCGTCTCCAGCAGGTGGTCGTCGTCCTCGCAGACGATCTCCACCATCAGGTCGAAGGAGCCCGCGGTCATCACCACGTACTCGCACTCGGCCATGGCGGACAGGGCTTCGGCCACCGGGTCGAGGTCGCCCTCGACGTTGATGCCGACCATCGCCTGGCGCCGGAACCCCACGGTGAGCGGGTCCGTGACGGCGACGATCTGCATCACGCCCTGGTCGAGCAGCTTCTGGACGCGCTGGCGCACGGCCGCTTCGGAGAGGCCCACGGCCTTGCCGATCGCGGCGTACGGACGGCGTCCGTCCTCCTGGAGCTGCTCGATGATCGCGAGGGAGACGGCATCGACCGCCGACGGCGATCCGGTCCCGGTCCTGGGGTCTGCGCTGCGACTGGCCACACATCCACTCTGCACCGCACTCGTCTGTCTCGCAACCCCAGATCGATGAAATTCGTTGAGTCGGAACCCTGAAGCAACTGATTCCGAAGCTCGGGGTGGATACCTATGTCGAAAGCGTCACCGGAACGATTAGGGTGGAGATCTCACCCATGGGACAGCCGACAGGAGGGGTGGTCATGACCACCGAGGTGCGCCGTCTGCGCAACTACATCAACGGGGAGTTCCGGGACGCCGCGGACGGGCGGACCATTGATGTGGTCAGCCCGGTGACGGAAGAGGTCTACGCGACCTCCCCGCTCTCCGGCCAGGCCGACGTCGATGCCGCCATGGAGGCCGCCGCGGCCGCGTTCCCGGCCTGGCGCGACACGACGCCCGCCGAGCGCCAGAAGGCCCTGCTGAAGATCGCGGACGCCATCGAGGAGCGGGCGGACGACCTGGTCGCCGTCGAGTCGGAGAACACCGGCAAGCCGATCGGGCTCACCCTCAGCGAGGAGATCCCGCCGGTGGTGGACCAGATCCGCTTCTTCGCGGGGGCCGCCCGGCTGCTGGAGGGCCGCTCGGCCGGCGAGTACATGGAGGGCCTGACCTCCATCGTCCGCCGCGAGCCCGTCGGCGTGTGCGCCCAGGTCGCGCCGTGGAACTACCCGATGATGATGGCCGTGTGGAAGTTCGCCCCGGCGCTGGCCGCGGGCAACACCGTAGTGATCAAGCCGTCCGACACCACCCCGGCGTCGACCGTGCTGATGGCCGAGATCATGGGCCAGATCCTGCCCAAGGGCGTCTTCAACGTCCTGTGCGGCGACCGGGACACCGGCCGCGCGATGGTCGAGCACCCGACCCCGGCGATGGCCTCCATCACCGGTTCCGTACGGGCCGGTATCCAGGTCGCCGAGTCCGCCGCCAAGGACGTCAAGCGCGTCCACCTGGAGCTGGGCGGCAAGGCGCCCGTCGTGGTCTTCGAGGACGCCGACATCGCCAAGACCGTCGAGACCGTCGCGGAGGCGGGCTTCTTCAACGCCGGCCAGGACTGTACGGCCGCGACCCGCGTCCTGGTCCACGAGTCCATCCACGACGAGTTCACCGCCGCGCTCGCCAAGGCCGCCGCCGCCACGAAGACCGGGCAGCCGGACGACGAGGACGTGGCGTACGGCCCGCTCAACAACGCCAACCAGCTGAAGCAGGTCAGCGGCTTCATCGAGCGGCTCCCCGCCCACGCCAAGGTCGAGGCGGGCGGCCACCGGGTCGGCGACAAGGGGTACTTCTACGCCCCGACCGTCGTCTCCGGCCTCGAGCAGGACGACGAGATCATCCAGAACGAGGTCTTCGGGCCCGTCATCACCGTCCAGTCGTTCACCGACGAGAAGCAGGCCGTCGAGTACGCCAACGGCGTGGACTACGCGCTCGCCTCCTCGGTGTGGACGAAGAACCACTCCCGCGCCATGCGCATGTCCAAGAACCTCGACTTCGGCTGCGTGTGGATCAACACCCACATCCCGCTGGTCGCGGAGATGCCGCACGGCGGGTTCAAGAAGTCCGGCTACGGCAAGGACCTCTCGGCGTACGGCTTCGACGACTACACCCGCATCAAGCACGTCATGACGTCCATCGAGGACTGACCGCCGCGCTGTCGAGGCGGTACGGCGGTCCTGTCGCCGTCGTCCGTTCGGCCCCGGGCTCCGCGCCCGGGGCCGTTCCCGTGGGCCTGGCCATACAGCGTCACGGCTTGCGGGCCACCACGCCGAACTGCGCCACCTCCGGCTCCCGCGGGTTGGTGCGCCAGCGGGAGCAGGAGACGATCCCCGGCTCCAGCAGGTCAAGACCGTCCAGGAACGACGCGAACTCCTCGCGGCTGCGGGCGGTGATCGGCGGGGTGGCGTTCTCGTTCCAGAAGCGCATCGCCGCCTCGTTGCCCTCGCCGCCCAGCTCCAGCGTGGGATGGGTGAGCACCAGGTGGCTGCCGGAGGGCACGGCCGCCATCAGGGTGCGGACGATCGAGCGCGCCTCGTGAGTGTCCAGGACGAAGTTGAGGATGCCGAGCATCATCACCGCCACGGGCCGCCCCAGGTCCAGGGTGGGCTCGGCCGCCTTCAGGATCCGCTCCGGGTGGTGCGCGTCCGCGTCGACGTACTCGGTGGCGCCCTCCAGCGAACTGCTGAGCAGGGCCCGCGCGTGGGCCAGCACGATCGGGTCGTTGTCCACGTAGACGACCCGGGCGTGCGGGGCGGTGTGCTGGGCGATCTCATGGGTGTTGTCGGCCGTCGGCAGGCCGGTGCCGATGTCCAGGAACTGGTCGATGCCCACGTCCCCCGCCAGGTGCCGCACCGCCCGGCCCAGGAACGCCCGGTCGGCGCGGGCCACTTCACCGATGCTCGGGTACATCCCGGTCACCTGGTCGCCCACCGCCCGGTCCACCGGGTAGTTGTCCTTGCCGCCCAGCCAGTAGTTCCAGACCCGGGCGTTGTGCGCGACATCGGCACGTATCCGGGCGGGGATCGCGGCCCCCGGTCGGTTCTCACTCACGTCTGCTCCCTCGCACCCCTGCGGCGTTACGGCACCGACCATCATGCCGGACCGATCAAGTGGCTGGCAGGCCAGGGGAGTTGGACCGCAGCCTGTGCAGGGTGTCGATCCGGTTGGTGGTGATCGAGTCGACGCCCCGCTCCATCAGCCGGCGCATCGTGCGCTTCGTGTCGGCCGTCCAGGCGGAGACCAGCAGGCCGTCCCGGTGCGCCCGGTCGGCCAGTTCCCGGCTGACCAGGCCGAAGCGGTAGTTCAGCCAGCGCGGCTTCACCGCCGCCAGCAGGACCGGACGCGGCGGGGCGAGCGTCGTCCAGGTCAGGGCGATCTCGGCGGCCGCATCCGCGGCGCGCACCCGCAGCATCGCGTCCGCGCTCGCGCAGTAGTACGCCCGCTCGCCCGCCCCGCACTCCAGGACCGTGGAGACGATCTTCTTCACCGACGCGTCCGTGGAGCCGGGCAGGTCCACCATCACCCGCCGCTCCCCGGCGGCGGCCAGCGCCTCGCGCAGGGTCGGCACCCCGCCGCCGGTCAGCTCCAGCACCTCCCGGTGGGTCAGCCGGTCCAGGCGCAGGTCGTGGCCCCACAGCCGCTCCAGCGTCGCGTCGTGGAGCAGGACGGGCACCCCGTCGCGGGTCACCCGTACGTCGATCTCGACCGCGTCCGCCCCCCGGTCGAGAGCGGAGCGGATCGAGGGCAGCGTGTTCTCGCGGGCCCGGTAGGGGTCGCCGCGATGCGCGACGGCGGTGAAGCGGGCGGTGGTGTCGGCCATGGGGCCATTGTGACGACCGGGGTCAGCGGGCGGGACCCCGGAGCCAGTTCGCCGTGTACGTGTCGATCTCCTCGGCCAGCCTGCGCTTGCCGACCGGGTCGAGGAACGAGGCCTCCACCGCGTTCTTCGCGAGGCCGGCGATGCCCTGCTCGTCCAGGCCCAGCAGCCGGGCGGCGACGCCGTACTCGTTGTTCAGGTCGGTGCCGAACATGGGCGGGTCGTCACTGTTGACGGTGACCAGGACGCCCGCCCGGACCATCTCCCGGATCGGGTGGAGCTGGATGTCGGTGACCGCCCGGGTGGCGATGTTCGACGTCGGGCAGACCTCCAGGGCGATCCGGTGCTCGGCGAGGTGCTCCAGCAGCTTCGGGTCCTGGACGGAGCTGGTGCCGTGGCCGATGCGCTCGGCGCGCAGCGCGGTCAGCGCGTCCCAGACGGTCTGCGGTCCCGTGGTCTCCCCGGCGTGCGGGACCGAGTGGAGACCCTCGGCGATGGCCCGGTCGAAGTAGGGCTTGAACTGCGGGCGGTCCACCCCGATCTCCGGCCCGCCCAGGCCGAACGAGACGAGCCCCTCGGGCCGCCGCTCCACCGCCAGCCGGGCCGTCTCCTCGGCGGCCTGGAGACCGGCCTCGCCCGGGATGTCGAAGCACCAGCGCAGGATGACGCCCAGCTCGGACTCGGCGGACTTGCGGGCGTCCTCGATGGCCTCCATGAAGGCCACCTCCGGGATGCCGCGCCGGGTCGAGCTGAACGGGGTCACGGTCAGCTCCGCGTACCGGATGTTCTGCCGGGCCATGTCCCGCGCCACCTCGAAGGTCAGCAGCCGGACGTCCTCGGGGGTGCGGATCAGGTCCACCACCGAGAGGTAGACCTCGATGAAGTGCGCGAAGTCGGTGAAGGTGAAGTAGTCGGCCAGCGCCTCGGGGGCCGTGGGTACCTTGGAGTCGGGGTGCCGGGCGGCCAGTTCGGCGACGATCCGGGGCGAGGCGGATCCGACGTGGTGGACGTGGAGCTCGGCCTTGGGCAGCCCGGCGATGAAGGGGTGCGGATCGGTCATGTGTCTGTCTCCCACAGTTCGGCGTGTACGTCGGCGGCGCCCCCAGGGCCGTCCGGCCCGGCTGCACCGATCATCGTAGGCGGGGTGAGGTGGCACGGAGCCGGGCCGTAGCATGACGGGACCACGATGGGGGAGGCCCATGTCAGACAACACAGAGCAGCCCGGGGGCGGGGCCGCGCCGCGCGATCCGTGGGCACCGCCGGACAGCAGGGTGGAGCTGGGCAAGCAGGACGCGGCCACGCCGCCGCCCGCCGTCCACGACCAGCAGACCGTGACGTCGATGCCGAGCGCGGGGCCCGCCGCGGGCGGCACCGGACCGATACCGGCGCCCGGAGGCTTCGGCCCCCCGCCCTCGGCAGGACCGCCGCCCACCGGCCCCACCGGCCCGGGAGTCCCCGGCCAGGCACCGCCGCCGCCCACCGGGCACTACGGCTACCCCGCACCTCCGGCACAGCCCTACGGCGGCTATCCGGGATACGACGCCTACGGCGGCCAGCAGCCCTGGGGGCCCCAGCCCTCGAACGGCCTCGGCACGGCCGCGCTGGTGCTCGGCATCATCTCGGTGGTCGGCTTCTGCATGTACGGGGTGAACATCATCCTCGGCATCCTCGCGCTGATCTTCGGCATCATCGGCCTCGGCCGGGCCAAGCGCGGCGAGGCCACCAACCGGGGCATGGCGATCGCCGGGATCATCACGGGCTCGGTCGGCATCGTGATCGGTTCCGTGATCCTCGGCTTCATCATCTGGGCCATCGCCAGCGGCGAGGGCTACGAGGACGAATACGACGACGACCCGTTCGCCACGTCGCTGGTCATCGAGGGCCGCGGCTAGGGCGTGTCCGGCGGATCTTGACCGGGTCCGCGACGTCTGGCACGGCACCTCGCGGCGTTGCCGAAACGCCCGAATCGCTCCGCGATGAGGACGTTCCAGCGCCTTGCGATGCACCGCACCAGACGCCGCGG